>NZ_WKDV01000019.1:0-112150 GCF_021605825.1 Pseudomonas sp. PA-6-3C | reverse complement strand
AACTAGGGGGGGGGGCAGGTAACCCCTGGTGGGGCGAAGGCCCCCCTCTAAACCCGTTCCATCCGTGCAGCCCAACGGGAGCAAGCTCCCTCGCCACAGTGATGGTGTTGCGCCTTGCGTCAGTAATTGGCGTTGGGATTTCCCACGTCCACCTTCTCGCAGTGTGTCTTTCACGCCACTCTGGGAAGGATTATTGGAGCGTAAGTGCAACAGTCTTGTTACAAACAAAATAATTAGGCGCGCGCAAGCATATCGCCACTACTGATGGCGACTTAGAAGTATCAACATGGATATATATTTATTGATATCAGCTTAAAAAATCCGCCGCAGAGCCTGCGGCGGCAAACCAAAGGTTTTGTCGAAGCAGAGCGGCTAAGACCCTGTCAACGCTACACCCATGGGACATTAAAAGAGGTGAAGTTTAATTAATCGAGTTTAATCCTCGGCACCGCTGCAGCCCTCGAAAAATATGATAAAAATCAGCTTCGACAACCACGTCGAGCACAATAAAAACAGCATTACGCTCACCTGAAACATCTGCCATACAACCTTAAGCGCTATCCAAGCATGCGGTGTTTCTGTGCACGCGTTAATTATTCCGGGGAACTAACAACATGATCAAACAGTGGAGCCTGTTAACGCTGGCGGTGTGCGCCAGTATCAGCCAAGCGGCCCTCGCCGAGTCAGTCAGCGACCAGGCCGATTCCAAAGGTTTTATCGACGGCAGTAGCATTACCGGGTTATTGCGTAACTATTACTTCGACCGCGACCGCCAAAGTGGCAAGGCCGACAACCGCGACTGGACCCAAGGCGCGATGCTCAACTACGCCTCGGGCTTTACCCAGGGCACCATCGGTTTTGGCGTGGATGCCTACGCCTACGGCGCGATGAAACTCGACGCCACCCACGCCGATGCCGGCACCGGTGAATTACCGACCAACCGCAATGGCGACCCGGAAAATGGCTATGGCTCAGTGGGCGCTGCGGTAAAGATCAAGGTTTCCAAAACCCAGCTTAAATTCGGTGACATGCAACCCACCGCGCCGGTATTCGCCACCGGCGGCACGCGCATTCTGCCGCAGACCGCCACCGGATTTGACCTGACCAGCAGCGAAATCGCAGGCCTGGACCTGGAAGCCGGGCACTTCACCAGCACCAACAGCGGCATGACCAGCAACCATGACCACGATATCTACGCGACCTACGCCAACGTGGCGGCCAACAGCGCAAGTTTTGTCGGCGGCAAATACACCTTTACCCCATCGTTGAGCGCGACCCTGTATGCCGGTGAGCTGGAAGACATCTGGCGCCAGTACTACACCAACCTCAACTACGTGATCCCACTGGGGCATGACCAGTCACTCGCGCTGGACGGCAACCTGTACCGCACCCTCGACACCGGCAGCGCCAAGGCCGGGGCCATCAACAACACCACCTACTCGGTGGCGGCGGCCTACTCGTTCCTGGCGTCGCATACCCTGACGCTGTCGTTCCAGAAAGTCCACGGCGACACGCCGTTCGACTACATCGGTACCGGCAACAACGGCGCGGGCGAAGGCGGCGACTCGGTGTTCCTGGCCAACTCGATCCAGTGGGGCGACTTCAACGGGCCGGGCGAGCAGTCGTGGGGCATCCGTTATGACCTGAACATGGCCAGCTACGGCGTACCGGGCCTGAGCTTCATGACCCGCTACGTCAACGGTTCGGACATCAATGGCACCCACACTCCGACCAACAGTGCCTACGCCGGCGACTATGGCGCCGACGGCGACCACCACGAGACCGATGTGGAAGCCAAATACGTACTGCAAAGCGGCCCGGCGAAGAACCTGTCGTTTCGTGTGCGTGACGCCATGGTTTCATCCAACGCCGACCAACGCGACGGCAAGTTGAATGAGCTGCGGGTGATCGTCGACTATCCGTTTACTCTGTTGTAAGTGACTTGGATGCGCGGGCCGATGGTTTCGTGGCCCGCGCAGACCGGTCTGGGGCTGTGCAGCACGTTTTCAAACGTCTCACGACCTGACAATGAACCCGCTGTAATCGGTGGACGGCTGCATTTCATAGTAAGTCTGCTGAGCATTGAGCGTAGGAACAGGACCATGCAGGAATAATCTCACGTGCTGGCCACTGGTCCAGCCTTCAGCCACAGGGTCATTGGGTTTGATTTTCACACGGATGGGCACGGGCTTATTGGCTGTCTCGAACTTCAGCCAAGTCACGACCAAGATGGCTTTGTCCAGGACAGTGGCAGTCGCTTGGGCATACATGACCTTCTGATCACATCCCAGCAGCGCAATGTTCTTTTGGGATGCGTTCATCTGAGCGAAAGCATCGAAGTAAGTCAGTTGTTGCCCGGCGATCGATAACGGCACTTGCTGATGTTTACTCACTGACATTGCGGACCATGCGTCGACCACTTCGGCCAATGTGCCCGGGTGCATGGCAGGCGCCTTACTTACCTGCGCTACCAAAGCCTGCTTTTGCATCTGCGAAGGCTTGGCTCCTTTACGTCGCTTGGCCAGTTTGCCCAGATGACTGGGAATCAACGGCGGCGCTATATGGGCAGGTCTTGGAGTGAGTTGCACAGGAACGTCGGACGCTTGAGTTTTCTCCTTTTCGTGGGCGCAGCCCGGCTCGTGTGAATTCAGGGCTTTGAAAAAAAAGTTATTCCTTTTCGAAATTGAAGCTACAACTTCTTCGAGGCAACAATCGCAAAAATAGAAGAGTTCTCTGTCGCTATGGGCAAAGCTGGCTGACACCTTCGCATCCATGTCCCAACACACTGCCACCGTCATCAGTTCTTTTGCCATTAGGTGTGCTTCCGTTCACTTAACGTTGTTTAGCACACCAGCTTACCCATCAACGTTGTGAACGACCACCGCAACGGACGCCGTGACCTTGCCGTCCCCTGTGTTTAAACTGCGCGCCAACGTTCGTTCAAACTTTTATGAGGCGCCCATGGCCAACCACGACCTGTCCTTCACCCCCGACCCGGATGCCGACTCCATCTCCAGCGACGTCATCGGCTTCAATGGCATCCTGGTTTCCACCCAAATCCCGACGCACGCCGACGGCAGCCTGGAACTGGGCGATATCACCCTGCAAAGCGAATGCACCCTGCAAGCGCTGAAGGTCGCGCTGGAGAAAGCCGGCAGCTCCATGGACCGGGTGATGCACCTGACCATCTACCTCACCGACATGGCTGACCGCGCGGCATTCAACGAAGTCTACAAACGCTTTTTCGCCAAGCCCTGGCCCGTTCGTGCCGCCGTTGGCGTGGCTGCCTTGGCGGTAGAAGGCATGCGCGTGGAAGTCACCGCGATGGCCGCCAAAGCCTGAGTTCCAAGCCTCAGCACACATCCACTGTGGGAGCTGGCTTGCCTGCGATGGCATCACCTCGGTATGCCTGATGTACCGGGTTGCCTGCATCGCAGGCAAGCCAGTTCCTACATGACAGCCCTGCGGTAGATGCCGGTCAGGCATTTCACAGCTACAATGCGCGCCTCAACCGTGACAAGCCTGACTAAAAAAACTATGTCCTTGCCCAAGCACCACCTGGAATTGCTCAGCCCTGCCCGTGATGTCGCCATTGCGCGCGAGGCTATCTTGCATGGCGCCGACGCCATCTACATCGGCGGCCCAAGCTTCGGCGCGCGCCATAATGCGTGCAACGAGGTGAGCGATATCGCTCAACTGGTGGAATTCGCCCGCCGTTACCACGCCCGCGTGTTCACCACCATCAACACCATCCTGCATGACAACGAGCTGGAACCTGCGCGCAAGCTGATCCATCAGCTCTACGACGCTGGTGTCGATGCCTTGATCGTGCAAGACCTGGGCGTGATGGAGCTGGATATTCCGCCCATCGAGTTGCACGCCAGCACCCAGACCGATATCCGCACCCTGGCCCGCGCCAAGTTTCTCGACCAGGCCGGTTTCTCGCAGTTGGTATTGGCCCGTGAGCTGAACCTGCAAGAGATCCGCGCCATCGCTGACGAGACCGATGCCGCCATCGAGTTCTTCATTCACGGTGCGCTGTGCGTGGCGTTCTCCGGGCAGTGCAATATCTCCCACGCACAAAATGGCCGCAGCGCCAACCGTGGCGACTGCTCCCAGGCCTGCCGCCTGCCGTACACCTTGAAAGATGACCAGGGCCGCGTCGTGGCCTTTGAAAAGCACCTGCTGTCGATGAAAGACAATAACCAGAGCGCCAACATCCGCGCCCTGGTCGAAGCCGGCGTGCGTTCGTTCAAGATCGAAGGTCGCTACAAAGACATGGGCTATGTGAAGAACATCACCGCCTATTACCGCCAGCGCCTTGATGATGTGCTCGAAGACCGCACGGACCTGGCCCGTGCCTCCAGCGGCCGTACCGCGCACTTCTTCCTGCCCGACCCGGAAAAAACCTTCCACCGTGGCAGCACCGACTATTTCGTCAGCGACCGCAAGATCGACATCGGCGCCTTCGACACCCCAACCTTTACCGGCCTGCCGGTGGGTGTGGTGGAAAAAGCCGGCAAGCGCGACTTGCAGGTGGTCACCCATGAGCCGCTGTCCAATGGCGACGGTCTCAATGTGCTGATCAAGCGTGAAGTGGTGGGCTTCCGTGCCAACATCGCCGAAGCCAAGGGCGAGTTCGAGGAAGACGGCCAGAAGCGCTATCGCTACCGCGTCGAGCCAAATGAAATGCCGGCCGGCCTGCATCAACTGCGCCCGAACCATCCGCTGAACCGCAACCTCGACCATAACTGGCAACAAGCGCTGCTCAAAACCTCCGCCGAGCGCCGCATCGGCCTGGCCTGGGTGGCACGCCTGCGTGAAGACCAGCTTGAAGTCACCGCCACCAGCGAAGAAGGCATCAGCGCCAGCGTCATCCTGCCCGGCCCGTTTGGCGTGGCCAACAAGCCGGAACAGGCGCTCGACACCCTGCGCGATCTGCTCGGCCAACTCGGCACCACCGAATACCACGCCACGCACATCGAGCTGGATGCGCCGCAGGCGTTCTTCATCCCCAACTCGCAGCTCAAGGCCTTGCGCCGTGAAGTGATCGAAGCACTGACTGCCGCACGCGTTGCCGCGCACCCGCGTGGCGGGCGCAAAGCTGAAACCTCACCGCCGCCGGTCTACCCGGAAGCGCACTTGTCGTTCCTGGCCAACGTCTACAACCAGAAGGCCCGTGATTTTTATCACCGTCACGGCGTCAAGCTGATCGACGCGGCCTTCGAAGCCCACGAAGAAACCGGCGAGGTGCCGGTGATGATCACCAAGCACTGCCTGCGTTTCTCGTTCAACCTGTGCCCTAAACAGGCCAAGGGTGTGACCGGCGTGAAAACCAAGGTGGCGCCGATGCAGTTGATTCACGGCGACGAAGTGCTGACCCTCAAGTTCGACTGCAAGCCATGCGAGATGCACGTGGTGGGCAAGATCAAGGGGCATATCCTTGGGTTACCGCAGCCGGGCAGTAAGGTGGAGCATTTCAACCCGGAAAACATCATCTTTCAGGGCACGCACTAGCCCTTGGGGCGCGGGGCCACCACCAGCCCCGCTGCAACCCCGCTGCCGCCAGCAGGATTGCGGCCACGCCCAGCCATTGCAGCCAGCCCAGGCGATGGCCGAACGCAATCCAGTCAACAAAAATCGCCGCAATCGGATAGATAAACGACAGTGCCCCGGTGATGGCGGTGGGCAGTTTCTGGATCGCGCCGTACAACAACACGTACATCAAACCGGTGTGCACCACCCCAAGCGTCACCAGTGCAGCCCACGCATTGGTTGACACCGGCAAGCTGTTCCAGGGCACCAGCGGCGCGAGTAACAGTGCGCCGGTTGTCACCTGGATCAACGCCATCAAATGCGGCGGCACTTCCTTCAGGCGCTTGATGATCAGCGCGGCAATCGCATACAAAAATGCCGCGCCCAAGGCCAGCGCAATACCTGCCAGGTAAGCCTCGCCACCGCTTTGCTGCTCACCATGGGCGGTGACAATCGCCAACATGCCGAGGAACGCGACGCTCAACCACGCCATTTTCTGCACGGTGATTTTCTCACCGAGAAATACCGCGGCCAGCATCACCAACATAAACGGCTGCACGTTGTAGACCGCCGTGCTGATGGCAATTGAGGCGTGGGAATAGGATTCGAACAACAGCAGCCAGTTGCCGACGATGGCCACGCCACTGAGCATCGCCAGGCCGAACTTGGCCCAGGTGAGCAATTCCAGGCGCAGATAACCCAACAATGCGCAGACCAGCAACAAGGCCAGTGCGCCGATCACGCAGCGCCAGAACACCACCTCGATCACCGATACACCAGAGACCAATACAAACCAGCCGATGGTGCCCGAAATCAGCATGGCGGCGACCATTTCCCACGACCCGCGACGGATAGATGTGTCCACGATGAAAGCTCCTCAAGTGAGGCGCAATTATGGCAATCTGCTGGTCAGCGGCTCCAGCGACTAAAAAAGGCAAAACCCTTTATTCACCTTTTGTTATTAGGCAGGCAGCATGATTGACACCATCGACCAGCAACTGATCAGCGCCTTGATGGACGACTCGCGCCTGTCGCTCAAGGCCTTGGCGGGCATTACCGGGCTGTCATCGCCCAGTGTCGGCGAGCGCTTGCGGCGCCTTGAAGAGCGCGGCGTGCTCACCCACTACACGGTTGACATTGACCCCAAACACTTCGGCTACCTGCTGCAAGCCATCGTGCGTATCCGCCCCCTGCCCGGCAAGTTGCAGGAGGTGGAGCGCCAGATCCAGGCGATCCCCGAGTTCACCGAGTGCGACAAGGTCACCGGCGACGACTGCTTTATCGCGCGCCTGCATGTGCGCACCATGGACCAACTCGACAGCCTGCTCGACCGCCTTAACGTGTATGCCGAAACCAACACAGCCATCGTCAAGAAAACCCCGGTAAAACGCCGTTTGCCGCCTCTCGCCGATTAGTGATTTTGCGTCATTAAAGCAGTGACGCAATCGCTATTCTGTCATCACTGGCCGATCTTTATGCTGGGCTCCACTCAATGGAAACCACAGGTATAAAGCTCATGTATGTGATTACGGGTATTACCGGCAAAGTCGGCGGCGCACTCGCGCGTAACCTCATCAAAGCTGGCCAGCCGGTGCGCGCGGTGATTCGCGATGCGGGCAAAGCAGCTTTTTGGGCCGATCAAGGTTGCGAAGTAGTGTTTGCGCAGATGGACGACGCACAGGCATTAACCGAAGCGTTCATGGGCGCAACCGGCGTGTTTATCCTGCCGCCTCCCGGGTTTGATCCGCAGCCGGGTTTTCCCGAAGCCCGTGCGGTGATTGCCGCAGTCAGCCAGGCGTTGCAGGCAGCTGCGCCGAACAAGGTGCTGTGCCTCTCGACCATCGGTGCCCAGGCTACTGAGGTCAACTTGCTGACCCAACGCACCCTGATGGAACAGGCCCTGAGCGCGCTGGACCTCCCGGTCACCTTCCTGCGCCCCGCGTGGTTTATGGAAAATGCGGCGTACGACCTGATTGCTGCGCGGGAAACCGGCGTGATCCACAGCTTTCTGCAACCTCTGGACAAGTCGGTGCCGATGATCGCCACGGCGGATATCGGCACCCTCGCCGCGCAGTTGCTGCAACAGGCGTGGGCCGGCCATCGGGTGGTTGAACTGGAAGGCCAATGGGTCAGCCCCAACGACATCGCCCAAGGCTTGTCACAGGTGCTCGGCCGCGACGTGCACGCTGAAGGGGTGGCGCGTGACACCTGGGAAGCCTTGTTGCGCGCCCAGGGCGCTCAGAACCCACTGCCACGTATGCGCATGGTCGATGGATTCAATGAAGGCTGGATCTGTTTTGAGCATGAGCAGGTGCTTAAGGGGGAAACATCGTTGCTGACCGTACTGCGCGAGCTGGTGGATAACACCCACTGAGTATTGCAAACAGGCTTCCCGTGGCGAGCAGGCTTGCCCTGCGTTGGGCTGCGCAGCAGCCCTAAAACAGTCACCGCGTATTTCCAGGTGTATTGCATCGTCAGATGCAGGGGCCGCTTCGCGCCCCAACGCAGGGCAAGCCTGCTCGCCACAACACGCCAATTCAACACAGGGGGATGGGGGTAGAAATATCGGGACATGCAAGTCTCCCGGGCTGGGCCAATTGCACTGCTAGCGTCAAAGTCTCTTATTCATGCAAGGAACAACGGCGTGTCTCCTCAACCCAACTCCCATCTGTTACGTCGTGGCCGCTATTCAGAAACCGGTCGTGCTTATTTGGTCACTGCCGTGGTACATCAGCGTCTGCCCTTGTTTCGAGATTTCCAGCTAGGCCGTTTGTTGGTCGCAGAATTTAAACGAACTCACGAAGCGGGCCAGGTCAACTCACTGGCGTGGGTGGTGATGCCGGATCATTTTCATTGGTTGTTCGACCTGAACAACTCAACTCTGCGCGATGTGATGCGCCAGACCAAGTCGCGCAGCACACTCAGCATCAATCGAGCCCGAGGCAGTCGAGAAAGATTCTGGCAGCGTGGTTACCATGACCGCGCCGTTCGAGCCGATGAAGATGTTCTGAAAATGGCCCGCTATATCATTGCTAACCCGCTAAGAGCCGGGCTGGTGGAACACATTGGCGATTATCCGTTATGGGATGCGGCCTGGTTATAAAAAGCTTACTGGATGCACCGACCTGTTCTACCAAACAGGCTCCCTGTGGCGAGCAGGCTTGTTGTGGCAAGCAGGCTTGCCCTGCGTTGGGCTGCGTAGCAGCCCCAAAACAGTCACCGCGTATTTCCAGGTGTATTGCGTCGTCAGTTATAGGGGCCGCTTCGCGCCCCAGCGCAGGGCAAGCCTGCTCGCCACAAGAGCTGTGTTCGCAGTGTTAGTCGTGCAACGCTTTTGCAGCAGTCAGCAAGCCTTGGAATTTGCAGTATCGGGCCTTCAGCGTCATTTGTTGCCGGGTATCCGGGATGTAGCGCATTTTCACCCTCATCCCTGCGGCCAACAGGTCTATGCCAATCGCCATAAACCCCAGCTTCGCCGCCCCCACAGACGCGCTCAATTCACTGCCGTGCAGCGTGAAGATCTCCCGCTGGAGGATATTGGCCAGCAACTGCGCCCAATACGCACTCCGGGCCCCGCCGCCGACCAAGGCGCAGGCGGTCACGTCGGCACCGGTCGATTGCACCGCACGCAGCGCATCGAGCAAGCCGAAACCTACGCCTTCCATCACCGCATAACCGAGCATCGCCGGGGTGCAGTCATGCCCCAGGTTCATAAACCCACCGCGCAATAACGGGTCGTTGTGCGGCGTGCGTTCACCGGCCAGGTACGGCAGAAACAACGGCGTCGACAGCGGCGCCGGCTGCTCGATGGGCAGCTGCGCCTGCACCTGATCCAGCAATGTTTGTTCATCCGGCTGGCCAGTCAAGCGCGTCACCCAGCGCAAGCAACTGGCGCCGGCGAGCATGGCGCCCATGGTGTACCAGCGGTTGGGCAAGGCGTGGCAGAAACTGTGCACGGCGCTGGCCGGGTTGCCGGCGGCGTGGTCGGTGATGGCGACGATAGCCGCGCTGGTGCCCAAGGTGATAAAGCCGTCACCGGCATTGACCGCACCGATGCCGACCGCCGCCACCGGGTTATCGCCACCACCACCGGCAATCACCACCTCGGGCGACAGGCCCAACCCGCTTACATTCAGTACACCGCTCGCCGCACCGCCTTCCACCAGCCGGGGCATGTGTGCCAACGTCAGGCCGGTGGCGTGGAGCATCGGCGCAAACCATTCGCGCTGCGCGACGTCCAGCCACAGGGTGCCGGCGGCATCCGACATATCGCTGATGCGCTCGCCTGTCAGGCGTAACCGCAGGTAATCCTTGGGCGACAGCACACACTCAATCGCCTTGAATACCTCGGGTTCATGCTGTTGCAGCCACAGCAGTTTGGGCGCCGTCAGCCCGGCCATTGGCAGGCTGCCGGTGGTTTCGGCAAACCCGCTGCCCAGTTGCGCGGCCTGGGCCACTGCGCGCGCGTCATCCCACAGGATGGCCGGGTACAACACGCGGTCATATTTGCCCAGCAATACCGCGCCATGCATCTGCCCGGACAGGCCGATGCACGCCACACGGGCAAACGCCGCATGCTCGCGCAGCTGCGCCAGCGCTTGCAAACAGGCTTGCCACCAGTCTTCGGGGGCCTGTTCGGACCAGCCGCTGTGGCGCCGTGAAACGCCAAGGCGCACACCGACGTGGGCCAGCACGCTGCCGTCGACGTCCATCAAAATCGCCTTGAGCTCTGACGTGCCGAGGTCTATGCCGAGGGAAACAGGGTTGCGCATACGTAGATTATTCCACTTCAATACAGCCACAAGAGTCACGCCGTTGCAGGCTCGGCGCCAGGCGCACGCTTTGGGTGGGTGCGCCGGGCGTGGCCATGCGTTGCAGCAGCATATGCACCGCGCGGGCGCCCAGTTCCTTGACCGGCTGGGCGATCAGGGTCAGGCGTGGCACGAAGAAGTCCGCCCAGTCAAAATCATCAAAGCCCACCAGGGCCATCTGGCCTGGCACCTCGATGCGCGCGTCACGCAGAGCGTGCATGGCGCCCAGCGTCATCAGGTTATTGCCGGCCATGATTGCCGTGGGTGGCACCGGTAACGCCAACAACTGCGCGGTTGCTTGTCGCGCAGGCGCGCTGTTGGAACCGCCGTTGACCAGTAACTGTGGGTCGAACACCAGCCCCGCTGCCTGTAACGCCGCACGGTAACCGGCCACGCGTTCATCGGTAGTGCTCAGCCCTTCGCGCCCGGCAATAAAGCCGATGCGCCGGTGCCCATGTTCAATCAAGTGTGCGACCAGCGCCTGGGTGGACTGGGTGTTCTCCACCCCAACCTGATCAAACTGCTCGCTCATCATGCGGTCCACCAGCACCGTCGGCATCTCGTTGGCCTGCAGATATTCCAACGCGCTGGAGCCGGTCGACGGCGCCAATAAAATCCCGTCGACCCGCCGGTGATGCAGCGCCGTGACCACCCGCAATTCCTGCTCCGGGTCGTCGTGCGGGTCGGCAAACAGCATCATGTAGCCGTGGCGCACGCACTCGGTTTCAATCGCTTGCACGGTTTCGCTGAAGTAATGGTTGGACAGCGCCGAGATCGCCACGCCAATGGTATTGGTGCTCGAGCGCGCCAGCGAGCGCGCCAGGGTATTGGGGATATAGCCCAACGCCTGAATCGCGCGCTGCACCGCCTGCACCGTGGCCGGGCTGACCTTGCGGGTGCCGTTCAACACGTGGGACACGGTCGAGGTGGACACCCCGGCCCGGCTTGCCACGTCATCCATGGTGACCACGACGCTTTCCCCTTTAACTCAATGTTTACTCGACCAGCCGCTGTACGTCGCAACGTTGTCGCGGGTGATCAGTTTTGGCGTGAGCAGGGTAACCGCTTCGGCCGGGGCTCTGTCATTGAGAATGTCATTGCCGACGTTGACGGCAGTCTGGGCCATGGCCCAAGGGTCCTGGCTGGCAGAGGCCTGGATCTGGGTGTCGGTCTTCAGCGCGTTTTCGATATCCGGCGCACCGTCCACCGAAGTAATAATGATGCCGCTGCGCTTGAGCTGTTTGGCCGCCAGGTCGCTGCCGATGGCTTGTGGGTCATTGATCGCGAACAAGCCGTCGATTTTCGGGAAACGCGTGAGGTAACCCTGCATCACATTCAAGCCACCTTCGCGTGAGCCTTTGCCGTCCTGGTCATCGGACAGCACCTTGATGTCCGGTGCACCGGCCAATGCCGCCTTGCAGCCTTTGACGCGGTCGGTCACGGCGGTCACTTGCGGGCCGTTCTGGATAATCACATTGCCCTTGCCCGCCAGCTTGTCCACCAGGAACTGGCAGGCCAGCTTGCCAGCTTCGACATTGTCGGTTTGCACCGTGGCGTTTACGCCTTTGGCGTCCACATCCACCGCCACTACCACAATGCCGGCATCCCTGGCTTTCTTGATCGCCGAGGCCATGGCCGATGGGTCGACGGCATTAAGCAGGATCAGGTCAACCTTGGATGAGATGAAGTTGTCGATCTGGGAAAACTGCTTGCTCAAGTCATAGTCGGCCGACACCGAGGTGACCTTCACAGCAGGGTTCAGCTCTTTGGCCCGCGCAGTGGCGCCGTCGGCCAGGGTCACGAAATACGGGTTGCCGAGCGAGCCCATGCTGATGCCCAGGGCTTTGAGTTCGCGGGCTTCGACGCCATGGGACATCAGGGCAGCCAAGGCCATAACGGGAAAGATACGTTTGAAGTTCATACCGGTCTCTCTTGTGATTGTTGTTGAGGTGAATCAGGTTCGTGCGCCGGACTGGCGATAGCGATCCAGCGCCACCGCGCCGATGATCACGATGCCCTTGATGATGTACTGCCAGATATCCGATACCCCCAGCAGCACCAGGCCGTTGGTGAGTACCGCGATAATCAGTGCGCCGATCAGCGTGCCACCGATGGTGCCCACGCCGCCGGTAAAACTGGTGCCACCCAGGATCACCGCCGCAATGGCATCCAGCTCATAGGATTGCCCCAGTTGCAGGCCGTTGGCGGCGAACAGGCGCGAGGCGCTCATCACGGCGCCAAGCCCGGCCAAAGCGCCGGACATGGCATACACAAACAGCAGCACTTTCCACACCTTGATGCCCGACAGCCGCGCCGCCTCCGGGTTGCCGCCCACCGAATAGATCTGCACGCCCATCACGGTGCGGCGCAATATGAACCAGGACAGCAGCACCACAGCCACGGCGATGATCACCAGCCACGGCACGCCGAGCACGGAGTCATTGCCGATAAACGCAAACGGCAGGTCGGGGTTGAACACGGTCTTGTCATCGGCCAATAACCGCGCCAGGCCACGCATGGCGGTCAGCGCCCCCAGGGTGACGATAAACGGCGGCAGCCGCATGAAAGCGATCAGCCCGCCGTTGACCAAGCCCAGCAACAGGCCAAAACCAATGCCCGCCGCAATCCCGAACATGCCGAACTGCGGCGACATCGATGCCTGCAAGGCCACCACTGCAGACGCCGCCAGAATCGCGCCCACCGACAGGTCAATACCCGCCGTCAGGATCACAAAGGTCATGCCCGCCGCCAACACCACATTCACCGAGGCTTGCTGGGTGATGATCGACAGGTTCTGCACCGTGAGGAAGTTTTCGCTGGCCAGGGCAAAGCCCACCAGCAGCAAGACCAGCACGGGCAGCATGCCGACGGTGCGCATCAGCTCACGCACGCGTTCGGCCTTGCCAGTTGTTGCAATCATTGAATCAGCCATGGGCAGCCACCTGATCGCCACCAGTGGCGAGGTCGATAATTCGTTCCTGGGAAATGACGTGGCCCGAAGCCCCGCCGACTTCGGCCACTAACTGGCCTTCGCGCATGATCAGCACACGGTCGCAGGTGCCGATGATTTCCGGCAGCTCGCTGGAGATCACCACAATGCCCACACCGGCCAGCGCCAGTTGATTGATGATGCGGTAGATCTCGGACTTGGAGCCGATGTCCACGCCGCGAGTCGGCTCGTCGAGGATCAGCACATGCGGCTTGACCTCCAGCAGCCGCGCCAACAGCACCTTTTGTTGATTGCCGCCGGACAGTGCGCCGACATTGACCTTGCCCGACGCCACGCGAATCGACAGTGACTTGATCGCATCATTGGCACGTTGCGCCGCGTGCCCACGGTCCAGCACGCCACCGGCATGCGCATCCGGCACACAGGCGCACACGTTGATGTTGTCGGCCACGCTCATGTCCAGGAACAGGCCTTGAGCCTTGCGGTCTTCGGTGAGGTAGACGACACCTGCGCGAATCGCATCCGCCGGGTTTCGCAGTTGGGTGACGGTCTTGCCGACCACTTCCAGGGTGCCGCAAGTGCGCGGGTCGGCGCCGAAGATCAGCCGTGCCAGTTCCGTGCGCCCTGCCCCGACCAGCCCGGCAATGCCCAGCACTTCACCGGCATGCAGGTCAAAACTGCACTGGCGCACGCGTTTGCCGTCGGCCATGTCGCGCACACGCATCACCACGTTGCCGGGGTTGTACGCGGCGTGTTCCTTCTTGTAGAAGCCTGACAGATCGCGGCCGACCATCATCTTCACCAGCACTTCGGCCGACAGCGCATCGCGAGTCAGTTCGCCGATGTACTGGCCGTCGCGCAGCACCGAGACCCGGTCCGACAACTCGTAGATCTCGGCCATGCGGTGGCTGATATAGATGATCGCCAGGCCCTGGCTGCGCAGTTGTTTGATCAAGGCAAACAGGCGGTCGGTTTCGCGCGATGACAGCGGCGTGGTCGGCTCGTCCATCACCAGAATGCGTGCGTGGGCATGCAGGGCGCGGGCGATTTCAACCAATTGGCGCTCGGCAATCGACAGGTTGCTGACGGGCGTGGCGGGTTTGAACTCGGCGCCCAGGCGTTGCAACACTTCGATGCAACCTTCCTGCATACCTTTGCGGTCGATGGTCCAGCCACGCCGCAGTTCGCGGCCCAGGTAGATGTTCTCGGCCACGCTTAGGTTTGGGCACAGGCTCAGTTCCTGGTAGATCACGGCGATGCCGAGGGTCTTGGCTGTGGCGGGGTCGAAGGTGGCGACGGGCTGGCCGTCGATGCGGATTTCGCCGCCGGGGTCGGCCTGGTAAGCGCCGGAAAGGATTTTCATCAAGGTTGACTTACCGGCGCCGTTCTCACCCATCAAGGCGTGGATTTCACCGGGGTAAACCTTCAGGCCGACATTCTTGAGCACGCGCAAACCATTAAAGGTTTTGCTGATGCCCTGCATCTCAAGCAAGGGTTCAAGGCTCATGGATGAGCTCCTGGATTTATTATTTTTGTAATCGAGTGTTCCCGACTCTATGCCAGATGCATTTCCGTACGCAAGCGCTTGCGCGTGCATTTTTTTGTTTGATTAAACGTTTCATCAAGCGCAAAACGAAGAAATTCGCCCTGCGCGCCCGAAAATGATTACCCGATCACGCCGGCGCTCCACGCCCACATTTGACCGGCTCGAGCCAATAGCCTTCAGCCGCGCTCACGCGGGATCAGGCTCTGCAGTTGCGTGGCCAGGAAGTTGGCATCGAAGGCAAAGGTGTCCGGGTCTTTCAAACCATTGGTTTTCTTCCACAGCCAATCGTTTTTATCGGCCGGCAGCACCAGCGACACACTGCCGTGCCGAGCAGCGGTAAGGCCCATCACCGACACCGATATCAAACCACCGGCCCCCATCACTTCCGGGACAAACTCCACGGGCTTGCCGGTGATATGCACGGTGAGTTTTTCGGTCTTGAAGGTCGAACTCTCGGCCGGCAGGCCCGGGCCGCTGGCGACGTAGGCTTCACGCTGAACCTCGAGCAAACCAACGCGCTTGACCGGTTCCAGCCACTGTTCGATCTGCCCGAACAACTCACCGAGCTTTTGTGCCCAGCGCGCTGACTGCAGGTCAAATTGCTGTTTTTTATGCGCTTCGCTGTCGGCGTAATGACGAAGCATCTCGCCCAGTTGCTGTACATCGTCCATTGCCATTTTCCTTGGGTTAACCAGGTTGCGAGCGGTGATCATGGCAGATGCGGCGGCTGACCGTTTGATTAACGCCTGCGCAACTGCACCGGTGATTTCGCCGGCAACTGCGTATGACTAATCCGTGGCCTGTGGGTAAGGTGAGGCAACATTTCTGTTCCGGAGCATCGCATGCGCACCATCGGCCTTATCGGCGGCATGAGCTGGGAGTCCAGCGCCGAGTATTACCGCATCATCAACCAGCGGGTGCGCGACCAGCTCGGGCCGCTGCGCTCGGCGCAACTGTTGATGTACAGCGTGGACTTCGGTCCGGTGGAACAAGCCCAGCACGCCGGGCGCTGGGATGACACCGCGCTGATCCTCGAAGACGCCGCGCGCCGCCTGCAAGCGGGTGGCGCCGACTGTGTGGTGCTGTGTACCAACACCATGCATTTGGTGGCGCCGCGTATCGAGGCGGCGGTGTCGATTCCGTTCCTGCATATTGCCGATGCGGCGGGAGCGGCAGCGGTCGAAGCCGGCACCCTGACGGTCGGCTTGCTGGGCACCGCGTTCACCATGGAACAGGACTTTCTCAAGGCCCGCCTGGCCGCGCAGGGCTTGACCGTACTCGTGCCCGACGCGCGCGAGCGCGAGGCCGTGCACCGGATCATTTATGAGGAGTTGTGTGTCGGGGTGATCAGCGAGGCTTCGCGCCAGGTTTATCAACGCGTGATCGAGTCATTGGCGGCACAGGGTGCCCAGGCGATCATTCTTGGCTGTACGGAAATCGGCCTGCTGATCAAGCCACAACACAGCCACCTGCCGTTGCTGGACACCACCGAGCTGCATGCGCAGGCTGCGGTGGCGTTTGCACTGGCGGATTAGGCCGATTGGCGCAGGCGCGCCATGCTGACGGTGTCGACAAACTTGCCATCACGCAAAGCGTAATCGCGCAACAGGCCTTCGACTTCGAAGCCGAACTTTCGGTACAGGCCTTGCGCGGCTTGATTGTCGGCGTACACCGTGAGTTCCACGCGGTGCAGGTTCATCCAGTTGTCCGCCACGTCCAGCGCGGCCGCCAACAACCTGGAACCTACACCCTTGCCCTGCCAGGCCGTGGCCACGCCCATGCCGAACGAGCCGACATGGCTGCGCCGCACCCGCAGGGTCTGCTCCAGGCCAAGCTGGCCGATGACCTCGCCGCCATGCACCGCCACCAGCTGTAGCCGCCGCTCATTATCCAACGCCAGCTTGTTGCGCCAGGCCTCCACCGATTGGTAAGGCATTTGCAGCACCTGACGGCACACGGCCGGTTCGTTATAGAGCGCAGCGACGCCTTCGAGGTGGGCTTCGGTAAAGCGCTGGATCACGATATGGGGTTCAGGTGTGTGCATTGCGTTTCATCCTATGAAAGACAAGTGGCCGGCCAGTGTAGGCGGCAAGGTTGCATGCTGGCTAGGGTGGGAGCTGGCTTGTTAACTGCGCTGGCTGAACGCTGTGCGCCATACCCGCGCTATGTCCGCCGCGCGCTCGCGCAACAGACGCGGCGCCTCGCTGCAAGCCTGTTCCAGGCTCATCGGGCCTGACGGCAAGGCGAAGGCGGCGTCAACACCATGGGCGTACATTTGCTCATAGCCTTCGCCCAAGGTGCCGGCAATCACGATGACCGGCACGCCATGACGTTGAGCAATCCGTGCCACACCAAAAGGTGTTTTGCCGCGCAAGGTCTGGGCGTCGAAGCGGCCTTCGCCAGTGATGACCAGGTCCGCACCACGCACGGCCGAGTCCAGGCCGACCAGCTCGGCGACCACCTCCACGCCTGCACGAAACTGTGCGCCGAGAAAGGCCTTGGCGGCAAACCCCAAACCGCCTGCCGCGCCGCTGCCCGGTTCATCGCGCACGTCTTTGGGCAGCACCTGGGCGCAGTGATCGGCAAAGTGCCCAAGCGCCGCGTCAAGCTGTTCGACTTGCTGTGGGTTGGCGCCTTTTTGTGGGCCGAAAATGGCAGAGGCGCCCTGCGGCCCGCACAGTGGATTGTTGACGTCGGCCGCGATTTCAAAACGCACCTGGGCCAAACGTGGGTCCAGGTGTTCCAGGCTGATGCTCGCCAGGTTTGCCAAGGCCAGGCCGCCGGGCGCAAGGGCCAGACCCTGAGCGTCGAACAACTGCACGCCAAGCGCCTGCATCGCGCCCGCGCCGCCGTCGTTGGTGGCGCTGCCGCCAATCGCCAGGATGATGCGCTGCGCACCGGCATCCAGGGCGGCGCGGATCAGCTCGCCGGTGCCGAATGTGCTGCTGATGCAAGCATCACGCTGGCCCGTCGGTACACGTTGCAAGCCACTGGCTTCAGCCATTTCGATCATCGCAGTATGGCTGTCGGCAAGCCAGCCCCAGCGTGCCTCCACCGCCTCGCCCAGTGGCCCGCTCACCGTTTCGCGACGCAGCTCGCCATGGCAGGCGGCGAGAACCGAGTCCACCGTGCCTTCACCGCCGTCGGCCATCGGGCACTGGACTACCTGTGCATCCGGCCACACCTGCGCGAGGCCGTCGGCAATCGCCTGGGCTACGCCTTCGGCACTCAGGCTGTCCTTGAATGAGTCGGGGGCGATGATGATTTTCATGGGCTTTCTCCGGTTTTTATAACGCCCATGCTGCCAGTTGCCATCGGCAATGACGCCGGTCCGATGCACAAGTGCGGGAGAGGTTTGTTGTTCATTGCGACAAAGCCTGGGGCAATAGCTGCACGCCAAGGTACAGCGCGAGCATGCCGTCAAGGGTCAGCGGGTCGACGCCGCTGAGTTCGGCAATGCGTTCCATGCGGTAACGCAGGCTGTTGCGATGAATGCCCAGGGCGTCGGCACAGGCCTGGCTTTGGCCATCGTGTTCACACCAGCTGCGCAAAGTAGCCAACAGCTGGCCGTTGGTGTCCCTGGCCAGGACTTTGCGCAAGGGGTTGAGCAGTTCGTCCAAGGCATCGTCGTTGCGATGACGCCAAAGCATCACCGGCAGGCGGTAGCGATTGAGGGTCAACAGCTGCGATTGCGGCAGGATATCGCGACCATAGGCCAGCAAATCCCCCACACGCCGGTAACAACGACGCAGCCCGGCGAGGCCATCGGCCTGCCCGCCGACGGCGACCCGCAAGATATTCCAGCCCAGACCCTGAAGCTTTTCCAGCAGCCTTGGGTTATCCACTTGAGCCAACGCAGGCCGGCACCACAACAACGAGAATTGTGCGGAACTCACGCACCAGCTGTCCGGGTAACGGCTGGTCAGCCAGGCACTCAATGCCTCCGCCGATTGGCCTGCGCCTAACTCGAACAGGTAGGGCGTGCGGGCCAGCTGAGGCTTGAGCCCCAACTGCTGGGCTTCATCCACCAGGCGCGGCGAGTTACCGCTGTCGGCCAGCAGCAAGGCCAGCAGGTCATCACAGCGTTGGCGCCGCCATTGCTGCTCGGCTTGCTGATGGCGATGGCTCACCAGCATTTCGGCGGTCATGCGCACCAGTTGCGCATAGGTGCGCAGCAACGCCGGCTCGCCGGTAATGCCCAGCACGCCGATCAGGCGCTGGTCGTGCATCAACGGCAAGTTGATACCGGGCAGCACGCCCTTCAGGTGTTTGGCGGTCTGGCCGTCGATTTCCACTACGCGACCATTGGCCAGCACTAACTGCGCGCCTTCATGGCGAGTGTTGATTCGCTCCGGCTCGCCACTGCCCAGAATCAGCCCCTGGCTGTCCATGACGTTGACGTTATAGGGCAGGATCGCCATGGTGCGATTGACGATATCCTGCGCCAGGTCATGATCGAGCTCGAACATGAGGCTAAGTTCCTTGAAAGGCGCGGTTGTTCATGGGGTGTTCATGCTGTTGTTCATGCTGTTGTTCAGAGGCACAGCGCAAAGCCTGCTTGACTGTGCGCGGGCACAAAGACAGCACCCAGCAAGGTGGCCGAGACTCTTTGGGCGATCAACGTTACCCTCGCATCGCGAAAAATCATAATAAAGAGAGACTGCCATGTCACAGAGCGCCGCTGCCACACTGGCCACCGATGACGATAAAAACGCCATCTACAAGCGCATTACCCTGCGCCTGATCCCCTTCATTTTTATCTGCTACTTGTTCAACTACCTGGACCGGGTGAACGTTGGCTTTGCCAAGTTGCAGATGCTCGATGCGTTGAAATTCAGCGAGACCGTGTACGGCCTGGGGGCCGGGATCTTCTTTATCGGCTACGTGCTGTGTGGTGTACCGAGCAACCTGGCGCTGACCAGGTTCGGCCCTCGGCGCTGGATTGCACTGATGATGATCGTCTGGGGCACTCTTTCCACCTGCCTGCTGTTCGTCACCACTCCCAGCCACTTCTACGGCTTGCGCCTGTTGACCGGTGCCGCAGAAGCCGGGTTCTTCCCCGGCGTGGTGCTGTACCTCTCGCAGTGGTTCCCGACCTTTCGCCGTGGGCGGATCATGGCGTTGTTCATGTCGGCAATTCCGGTGTCCGGCCTGCTGGGCAGCCCATTTTCCGGCTGGATCCTCAACCACTTCGCCGCCGGCCAAGGCGGCCTTGCGGGCTGGCAGTGGATGTTCCTGCTGCAAGGCATTCCCACGGTGATCCTGGGCGCCCTCGCCTACTTCCTGCTCAGCGACAGCTTTGCCAACGCCAAGTGGCTCACGCCCCATGAACGTGCAGTGCTGGAAGCCGATCAGGCGACGGACTTGGCCAACAAACCGAAAACCACCACCGATTCGCTCGGCGAAGTGTTCAAGAACCCGGCGATCTGGGCGTTCGGCCTGATCTACTTCTGTATCCAGAGCGGCGTGTATGCCATCAACTTCTGGCTGCCATCCATCATCAAGAACCTGGGCTTCAGCGATAACCTGGTGATTGGCTGGCTGAGTGCGATTCCGTACCTGCTGGCCGCCGTGTTCATGCTGTTGGTGGGCCGCTCCGCCGACTTGCGCAAGGAACGTCGCTGGCACTTGGTGGTGCCGATGTTGATGGGTGCGATTGGCTTGGTGATTGCGGTGAACTTCGCCACCACCCCGGCGCTTGCGATTCTCGGCCTGACCATCGCCACCATGGGTGCCCTTACCGGCCTGCCGATGTTCTGGCCGGTACCCACTGCCCTGCTCAGCGCGGGTGCGGCGGCTGGCGGCCTGGCGCTGATCAACTCCATGGGGCAGATGGCAGGGTTCTTGAGCCCGTATATCGTCGGCTTTGTGAAGGATGCCACCGGGTCCACGGACATGGCGCTGTACCTGCTGGCGGCGGTGATTGTGGCCGGCAGTGTGTTGGCGTTGCGCATGACCCGCACCTTGAAGGTATAACGCGGTCTCTTTGAGGGCTGGCTTGCCTGTGATGCGCGTGGGTATCTAGGTAAGTCTTGGCCTCGGCTGGGCTGCTCTATCGCAAGAGTGGCAGGCGTAACCGTTATTGGGGTGATGGCGCAACTCTACGCCGCGGTTACCCCAATACCAGTTATGCACCTCGCCCAACCGCCCACCAGCGCGGCAACAACTGCCGCACACGGGCCTCGCCAAAGCGGTCATCGATCAACATCACCACGCCTTGGTCCTGCTGGCTGCGGATCACCCGTCCCGCCGCCTGTACGACCTTCTGGATACCCGGATACAAATAGGTGTAGTCATAGCCCGCGCCGAAAATCGCGCCCATGCGCGCTTTCATTTGCTCGTTGACCGGGTTCAGTTGCGGCAAGCCCAGTGTGGCGATAAAAGCGCCGATCAAGCGCGTGCCGGGCAAATCGATGCCTTCGCCAAACGCGCCGCCCAGCACGGCAAAGCCAATGCCCCGGCTGTGCTGGGTGAACTGGTCCAGAAACCCTTGGCGTTCGGCTTCGGCCATGCCGCGTGACTGCAGCCACAGCACAATCTGCGGGTGCCGCTCGGCCATCAACTGCGCCACTTGTTGCAGGTAATCAAAACTTGAGAAAAACGCCAGGTAGTTGCCCGGTTGCGTGGCAAATTGCTCGGCAATCAGCTCGACAATCGGCGCCAAGGAGGCTTGGCGATGCACAAAACGCGTGGAGATCGCATCGACGATGCGCACCTGCAGTTGCTCGGCCTGGAACGGTGATTCCACATCGACCCACGCAGTATCGGCAGGCAATCCGAGCAAGTCGGCGTAATAGTGGCGCGGGCTCAGGGTGGCGGAGAACAGCACGCTGCTGCGGGCGGCGGTCAGCCTGGGGCGGATGAATTCGGCGGGCACCACGTTGCGCAGGCACAGGGTCGAGGCGCTGCGCTTGCCGAACTGGCGCTTGCTGATATCGAAGATGAAGTGTTCATTGAACAGCTCCGCCACCTTGGCAAACTGCAACGCCTCGAAATAGAAGGTTTGCAGGTCGCCGCTGAGGGCCTCGGGGTGGTCGTTGAAGTAATCGCCCATGGCGCTGGTGCACAGGCTTAAGGCCTGCAGCAGCTTGTCGGGTTTGCTGGCGTAGGCCTGGTACGGTGCGACTTGGTCCTTGTGCACGGCATTCCATTCGCGGTTCAGGCGCTGCAACGGTTTTTTCAACGGCTCAGGCGCGCTGTCGCGCAGGGTCTTGAGGCTGTACTGATCAAGGCTGGCGCTGTACATCGAGCGGGCGCGCTCCACCAGGTTGTGGGCTTCGTCCACCAGCACGGCGGCGCGCCATTGGTTCAACTGGGCCAGGCCGAACAGCATGGCGCCGAAGTCGAAATAGTAGTTGTAGTCGGCGACCACCAGGTCGGCCCAGCGCGCCATTTCCTGGCTCAGGTAATACGGGCAGACGTCATGGGCCAACGCCACCTCGCGCAGGTTGCGCTGGTCCAACAGGCGCACCTTGGACGCCGCCACGCGTGCCGCCGGCAAGCGATCATAAAAGCCCTTGGCCAACGGGCAGGAATCACCGTGACAGGCTTTGTCCAGGTGCTCGCAGGCCTTGTCACGCGCCACCAGTTCGAGCACGCGCAGCGGCAAATCGGGGCTGCTGGTGTAGAGCACGTGCGCGGCGTCGAGGGCCAACTTGCGCCCGGGCGTCTTGGCGGTGAGGAAGAACACCTTGTCCAGCTGCTGCGGCGCCAACGCCTTGAGCAGCGGGAAGATCGTGCCGACGGTCTTGCCAATGCCGGTAGGCGCCTGGGCCATCAGGCAGCGGCCCGTGCTGACGGCCTTGTAGACCGACTCGGCCAACGCACGCTGGCCGGTGCGAAACTGCGCATGGGGAAACGCCAGCGCCCGCGCGGCGTCGTTGCGCGCCGCGCGGTGCTGCATTTCCTGGCGTGCCCAGCCGAGGAACAGCGCACATTGCTGGTTAAAGAACTGCTCAAGGTCGGCCGCTTGAAAGCGCTGGTTCAGCAAGGTTTCACCTTCGCCAACAATATCGAAGTACACCAACGCCAGGTCGATCTCTTGCAGGCCGAGTTTGTGGCACATCAGCCAGCCGTACACCTTGACCTGCGCCCAATGCAATTGGCGATGGTTGGCGGGTTGCGCGTCGAGGTCGCCGCGATAGGTTTTGACTTCTTCCAGGCGATTGCTGTCCGGATCGTAGCCGTCTGCCCTGCCCCGCACTTTGAGCTGCTGGTATTCGCCTTCCAGGGCCACTTCATTCTGGTAATGGGCACTGCGTCGTGAGGCCACCGTGCGATGGCCGATAATGCCTTCCTGGGCGCTGGGCGATGGCGTAAAGCGCAGGTCCAGGTCGCCGACCTTGGCCGTGAACTCGCACAGCGCACGCACCGCAACGCTATAGCTCAAGCGGTTTGCGCCCAGCGCACATAACAGACAGTCACCGGCATCTGGTATTCGCCGCAGAACTCCAGCCAGCGCAGTTGGTTGTCCTGCAGTCGGTCACCAGGGCCTTTGACTTCGATCATGCGGTAGGTCTTTTGCGCCGGCCAGAACTGGATCAGGTCCGGCATGCCGGCGCGGTTGGCGCGGATATCCAGCAGCAGGCGTTCAAACCAGTAACGCAGGTGTTCGGCCGGCAGGCACGTCAGGGCTTGCTCCAGCAGCTCTTCGCTGAGCAGGTTCCAGAACACGAACGGCGACTGGATGCCCCATTTGTCCACGTAGCGCTGGCGGATGGTGGTTTTGTAACGCTCATCCGTAAGCTGTTCGAAGCACGCGGCGAACAACACAGCCCGACGTTGATGAAAGTCTTCGCTGTGCAGGTCCACCGGCCCGCGCTGGAACGGGTGGAAAAACGACCCTGGCAGCGGCGCGAAAATCGCCTCCCAGCACAACAGCCCGAACAGCGAATTGATCAGCCCATTTTCGACGTAATGCACCGGCGCATCGGGCGCGCTCAGGTGCGCCTGCACGCAGGATTCCACCGACATCAGCGGCGCCTGCACCAGCGCCAGGTCCAGGCGCGTGACCTCACGCGGCTTGACCTTGGGCAGCGCCGGTTCACCGAGCTTGCGCCGCAGGCGTGGCAGCACGCGCAGCAGGTGTTGCTGTTCGGCAGCGCTTTGCGGTGCTTGCTGCGCCGCGCACGCCAGGGCCATGGCTTGAGCGTAATCCTCCTGGCGTTCGAGCACGCGAATCAACCGCGAGCGCGCGCCGGGATAGGTGCAATCACGGTAGATCTGCGCCGCCAATTCCAGCTCGGCACTGCGTTCGCAATAGTGGCCGATCTGGAACAGCAATTTAGCCCGACGTTTTTCCAGCCACGGGTTATCGGTGGCAAGCAGCACGATCTGCGCCAGTACCTCGTCCAACGCCTGGCCGGCTTCGAAGGCCTGCTGGCATTGGTGCAGGAACAGAAAACCGTGCACATCGTCACGGCTACGCAGGCCACGGGATTCGGCGCAGAACTCGACTTTTTCGTAGGTGTAGATGCCCAGGTCAGCCAGCACGAACTCCGACCAATCCTGGTGCAGGTTGCCGAAGAACATCAGCCGCAGGCGGTCGCACAGGTCCATCACGGTGAGGCTGTAGAGCGTGTCGCTCAGTTCGGGGCACCACTGGGCAAAGCTGCGTGACTCAGTGAACTGCGCCGCCAGCCCTTCCAGCCAGTCGGCCTTCTTGCCTTTGGGCTGGTCAATCCACGGCGCGAAGGCGGCGAGGATTTCGCCTTTTTGCAGCAGTGCGAACAGCTCATCAAAACCCAGTTGGCTCTGCTGAGCCACCCAGCCCTGCTGCACCAGTGCAAGCGCCGCCGCGTGAGTGCAGCCAATTTCGAGGTAATTGAGTTTGCTCGCACGAAAATGCGCGCCCTTGCGCATCACCATGCGCACCAATAACGCCTGGGACGGCTGCGGTAACCTGTCAAATTGCTGAATAAACTGCATTTCATCCGGGTCGAGCAAATCGGCATAACGCTGCCCCAGCCACAGCAGGACTTGGCGGAAGTTATGCAGGTAATACAAGGGATCGTCGAGGGGATTGGCCATGTCGCGCACTGATCAAATACTGGTTATGCATACAGAGTGCCGCCAGCGGCGGGCTGTTGCAATCAGTAATAGATAAATGGCCCACGCAACTTTTTGTATAAAAGTGATCAGATAGGACAGTTGATGGCGTAACATTTGTGGCCCGAAGCCTTAGGCGCGGGACTTTTCAGGGTTAAAGGTAAGGGTAATGAACATGAAGAATTTGGGTCTGCCGCTGGTTGCACTCACTTTTCTGCTAATGGCCGGTTGCTCCACGCAAACCGTAGTGACATTGCAAAATGGCACGCAGTATTTGACCAAGGACACCCCCAAGACCAAGACAGCCGATGGGTTCTATGAATTCACCGACATCGCCGGCAAGCACATCCGCATCAAGGCTGATGACGTTGCGACGGTACGCAGCGAAAAGTGAAAGCAATCGCCTGAACATAAAAAGCCCCGCAATGCGGGGCTTTTTGTTTGATCGTTCCCACGCTCCGCGTGGGAATGCAGCCCAGGACGCTTCGCGTCCCAAAGCGTGACGCAGAGCATGGGAACGATCAGTACCGGTAGTACGGGTGGTAATACGGGTGATAGTAGGGATGGTAGTAATACGAGTGGTAGTACGGCCGGTAGCAGCATGGGCCAGGATAGGCCGGGTACACCGCGCACCCGCCCAAGCCCAGTAGCACCAAGGCGCACAGCAGCAATCGAAGTCGGGACATGTTCGGTTCCTCACATGACGCGCGAAACAGCTCGCGGGTAGTGATTAAACGCGTGAGGCCTGCCGGACCCGTCGCAGCGTTGCGCCGCTGGTCGGTGAAGATTTATTTACCGAAGGATTTTCGCCAACCCGGCGTTCAACCGATAAGCCGCCTTCATCTTCGAAGGCGGTAGAACGGAGAAAGACGGCCATGGCACTCATGTCCCGGACGGTACGCGCGCTGTTACTCATCCCCCTGAGCCTGGCGGCGCTGGCCAGCGCGCCGGCGTTTGCCGATACCATCATCATTCGTCAGCCGCCGCGGGTCATCGTAGTTGCTCCCCCGCCGCCGCCGGTTTATTACGGGCATTGGGGTTACGCCCCACGGCCTTATTACTACCCACATCATGTTTACAGCTATGGCTACGGCTACCCCCACCGGCCGTACTATGGTGGCGGCTGGCGGGGGCAACACTGGCACTGATCAGCCGATGCTGACGCCATCCGCCCACAGGCCGCCGTGCCCGACGCCGACCAGGGTCACCGAGTCGGCGCCAAAGGTCAGCACCGTGTCTGCGCCGACCACTTTGGCATGGTCACGCAGGTCGGTGCTGCCCTCCACATTCTGGAACACCAGCTTGTCCGTGGTTTGGTAGCCAATCACCCGATCATTGCCAAAATGGCCGCTGAACAGGAAGGTGTTATGCCCGCTGTTGTCGCGGATTGTGTCATTGCCTTTGCCACCTTCGATAAAGTCTGCGCCCTTGCCGCCCTGGATCAGGTCATTGCCGTGGCTGCCGATAATGAATGTGTTGCCCTTGTGCGGTTCGGCATTGCGGTTAAGGTCCTGCACCCAGGTGGTAGCCCGCGCCGGGTCGGACAGGTTGGCGACAATCACTGTGGAGTCGCGGGTCATCTGGTCGTAAAAGCCGGACTCGAGGATGCGCGTCATGCCGTCGCCATAACCGGTGGGCAAATGTGAGACCCAGGTCGGCAGGTTGACGATCGAAAACGGCAGGATATTCCACAACGTCGAGGCGTAGTGGTCGTTGAAGCTGACGATATTGTCGGTGGTCGACTCGTGGGGTTTGTCGTGCACGCCCAGGGACGACAGGTTGAAGGATGAGCCGTCGAGCGCGCGGAACACCGGGTCGTTTTCGTAGCCGATATTGAGCACTTTATCGCCCGCGCTCTGGGTCGGTGAGGCATAGGCCACGTAGTTGGCGTCCTTGTAGAACCCCGACCATTTGTTGTTGCTCAAATCCGCCATGCTGTTGACCGCCAGCCCGCCCAGGCTGTGGCCGCTGACCACCACGTCCTTGCCGCTCAGGCCATGGGCGCCGGCATAGTCGGCGACATTCTTGAGCAAGCCGCCAAAGGCTTCGCCCGCATAGTTCTTTGCATAATCCTTGGGGCCGAAGGCCGCCAGCAGATCGCTGATCACGTCGCCGATGGAATCTGTGATCAAGCTTTCCCGTGGCCCCGACGTGCCACGAAAGCCGATGCCGATTTCGAGCAGTTTGCCGGCGTCATCGTACTTGCCCAGCACCTCGACCTGGGCGGTGGTGTAACCGGCTTTTTCGCCAAAGAAGGTGCCGCGCGCATCGACCTTGCCGCCATAGCCCAGGTCACTGGCGCTGATAGGCGTCCAGCCGGCTTTTTGCACCGCCTCAAGCGCGGCCTTTTCCGAGTCGGGGTTCCAGGGAATCCCCGGGATCACCCCTTGCGAATTAGTACTGCCCAGCAACGCCCCCACCAGCGTGGCCGGCAAGCCAAGCCCCAGGCCGTTGTGCTGGTAACCCACGGCAAAGCCGTTGTCCAGGTTGTGGTAGGAATACAGCGTGATCGCCATGGCATCGGCGAACAGTGTTTTGGAGCCCTCGGTGCCGAGGTTTTTATAGTCAAAGATACCCATGGTAGTGCCTCTCTGTTGTTGGATTTGTAGAGAAAGCGAAAACACGTGTGGCCCTCGTGGTGAGTGAGCCTATGTGGGAGCTGGCTTGCCTGCGATAGCCTCACCTCGGTACAACTGACCGACCGAGGTGTCTGCATCGCGGGCAAGCCCGGCTCCCACATAAGCCCAAACCCATACAAGGTGTGAAGCCTTTTAGAACGCCCAGTCGAGGCTCAACCCCACCCCGTGGACCTTGTCCTTGCTGGCCAACAGGCCGTTGTAATCAAAATTGACCCGTGCATCCTTGCTCAGCGCCAGGCTGACCCGCGCACCGACCAACGCGGCGTCGCGCACCATCGGCGCACTTTCCACTGCGAACGCAGGGCCGCCCGAGGCGAACGCCAGGTGCTGCTCGGAATCGGTGCTGCTCAGGTTGTGCTGCCAGCCCAGGGTGCCGGACACTTCCAGTTGCTGGTGATCGTTCACGTTAAAGGTCTTCAAGGCGCGCACGCCCAGGGTGCTCAGCACCACATCGCGGGTGTCGTCATGGCCTTTGAGCGCGGCGGCGTCACCCTTTTCGGTGAACCCATCAGTGTCCAGATGCACATAGGCCAGGTTGGCGAATGGCTCCAGGGCCAGCGGTTGCAGGTTGACGCGGTAAGCCGCCTCACCAAACACCTGGGTGCTGCTCGCGTCCACTTTGACCTTCTGCTTGCCGGCCACATCACCGTATTGCAGGTCACGCTTCACATCGGCGCGATGCCAGCTGTAGGTCGCCCCACCGCTCAGGCGCAAGGCACCGATTTCATGCCCGGCATAGGCACCGAAGTGGTAGCTGTCGACCGAGGCACGGGAATGGGTGTCGTTGCCCATGTTCAAGGAGGTGTCACTGTAGCCAGCGACCAAACCGATACGCGTCGAGTCATCCAGTGCGCCATCCACACCGGCGAGCATGCCGCCCAGCGACGTGGTGTAGCCCGCGGTGTCGCTGCGGCTGTCGGTCTTGCCCCACGCGCCCAAGGCCTTGACCCACACGTTGCCACGGCTGTCGATGGTTTCGCTGCTGGCGCCCATCTCGCCATTGCGCAGGCGTTCGCCAACGGCTTCGCGCACGTAACGGCTGTCGTTGATTAACGCACTTTGCAGCGCCGGGTAGATTTCGCCGGAGAGCTGCTGGAACGCGCCTTGGGCCGAGGCCGCATTGGGCGCCAGCAACAGGCTTTCATACACCGCATTGCCGGCGCCCAATTGGTCCGCCGCTGCCGCGACCGCACGCTGGTTCGGCGTGACCGCCACACTGGCGAAGCTGTTGGTGCGTGCCACGTCCAGTTGCACGCCGTTGGCGGCATAGTTCAGCGTGCCGCCGATAAACAGGTAGTTCGGCAGCACCGCGCCGAAGCTGCCGGTAATACCGCCTGCGGCTTGCAGGATGTTGTACTGGCGGCCAATCAGGCTTTGCGCCTGTGCGTTGGTTAGCAGCGTCGGGCTGTTCTCCAGGGCCAGGGTCACGGTACCGCCATTGAGCGTGGCGGTGCCGCCGGCCACAATGCGGTCGCTGCTGGTGGGCGACAGCTCAACCGCGTAGGTCGAACCCGCATCAAAGGTGACATTGCCTGCCACATTCAAGGTGCCGATGGAGTTGCCCGGCGCCACGGTGCCGCCGCTTTTGGCAGTCAGCGAGCCGATACGGCCCGAGCCACCGAGCACGCCGGCCTGGCTGACGGTAACGTCGGAAGTGACCGAGCCATTAATCGCCAGCAAGCCCTGGTTGACCAGGGTCGGCCCGCTGTAGGTGTTGGTGCCGCTCAGCACCAACGTACCGATGCCTTGCTTGGTCAGGCCGCCATGGCCGGAAATGTCATTGCTCCACACATCCAGGCCGCAATGCACGTCGGTGCACAGACGCTGGGTCGGTTTACCGGCATCCACCACCGCACCAATGCCTGGCAGGTCGGCGACAAACTGGCTGCTGCCATAGGCGCCATCGATACGGAACTCAGCAGGAATATCCTCAGCGGTCACGAACATCCCTGGCCCGTTGACTGCTTTGCCCAGGTTGATCATGCCCCAGCCATACAGCGCGTCGATGCCCGGCGCGCCAAGGTCGGTGGCGGTGGTTTTGAGCACGGTGGCGACCTGCTCGCCGCTCATGTACGGGAAGCGCTCCATCAGCACCGCCGCTGCGCCGGCCACATGGGGCGCAGCCATGGAGGTGCCGTTTTTGTTGGCCCAGTCGGTGGTCAGGTTGCTCAGGTCGGTGCCGTTGATGATCGAACTGAAGATTTTGGTACCGGGTGCCGACACACAGAAGCTCGCCGCATAACCGCAACGTGACGAGAAGGTGCTGATCACATACGGGTTGGCACTCGCGGTGTCCGGGTTTTGCTGCAAGGCGGCTACCGACAGCCAGTTCGGTGCAATTTCCGGCACAAAGTACGCAAGACCCGACATCGCGTCCGGGTTGTTGCGGTTGTAGTCGTTACCGGCGGCAAAGATGGTCAGCACGCCGCTGCGGGCCGCATCGATTGCGCCTTGGTAGGCGCCGCCGGCAAGCGTGCCGAGGATCGGCCGGATGTTGTTGAACTGCGCCTGGGCTTCATTGACCGTGAAGTTGGGGTACGCCGGATCGCGGCCGCCCTTGGCGTATTGATCGCCAATGCCGATGCCCCAGCTGTTGTTGATGATGCGTGCGCCGCTGGCCACCAGCCCATCCCAACCGGCCTTGTACACCGCGCCGTCGTTGCCGAGGATGATCCCGTCTTCCGGGCCTGGGTCGCCGTTTTCGGCGCTGAGGATCTGCGCATTGAACGCCACGCCATGCATCGGCCCGCCGTCACGGTTACCGGCGGCAATCCCGCCGACGTGGGTGCCGTGGTTACCCAGCTTGCCGTTGGAGTCCTTGGACGGCGTGCCGTCATAGCGGAACGCATCGCCGGCCTTCACCGGGATATACGGGTCGGTGTATTGGCGGATGCCCTCGGTGACAATCGTCACCACCTTGTTGGGGCTGGCGAACTCCGGGTGCTGCGCATACACCGGCTGGTCAAAGATGCCCAGCTTGACGCCTTTGCCGGTGTAGCCGGCGGCATACGCAGTGTCTGAATGGATGGCGCCCAGCCCCCAATCGGCCTTGAACTCGTTGCTGCGCCAACTGGCGGCATCGCCCAGTTTGCCGGTTTCCACATAGGGTGCGGCCTGGGCGGTCCCCAGACTTGCCAGGCAGCACAGCAACGCGCCGTATGGCACGCAGCTCAAAGCCTTGAGCGGGTAGCCCGGGCCTGTGTGAGTGGCGGTATTTAACCCTGGTTTGCGTTTGTTCACGGTGACCTTCCTTAGTTTTCTTATTGCACTTTTTTGGAAATCCAACCTGATCGTTCCCACGCTCCGCGTGGGAATGCAGCCCAGGACGCTCTGCGTCCAAAGCGTGACGCAGAGCGTCACAAGAGGCATTCCCACGCAAAGCGTGGGAACGATCATCGCTGCGGCGTGTTTAGAACTGCCAGTTCAGGCTCAGCCCCACGCCTTGGGTGTTCGCACGCCCACCCAACTGGCCGTTGTAATCCAGGTTGACCCGCGTGGCCTTGCTCAGCGCCAGGCTGGCCTGCACACCGACCAGCGCGGCATCACGCAACAACGGCGAACTGCGCACGGCAAAGGACGGCCCGCCGGCGACAAACGCCAAGTGTTCTTCGGATTCAACCGCCGTCAGGCTGTGCTGCCAGCCCAGCGAACCGGACAGTTCGAGCTGCTGATGGTCATTCAGAGGCAGGGTTTTCAAGGCCCGCACACCGAGGGTGCTGAGCACCGCATCGCGCCGATCGCTGCCACGTTCCAGCGCCGCCGCAGCGCCTTTTTCATGAAAGGAATCACTGTCCAGGTGTACATAGGCCAGGTTGGCGAACGGCTCCAGCGCCAGCGGTTGCAGGTGAATGCGGTACGCAGCTTCAGTGAACAACTGCGCCGTGCGCGCATCCAGCTTGGTCTTTTGCTTGCCGCTGACTTCGCCGTACTGCAGGTCACGCTTTACGTCGCCGCGATGCCAGCTGTAGGCACCACCCACGCTGACGCGCCAGTCGCCCAGTTCACGCCCGGCATACGCGCCGAAGTGGTAACTGTCGATGGACGCCGACGAGTGCGTGCCACTGCCCATGTTCAGCGAACTGTCGCTGTAGCCGGCAACCACACCCACGCGGGTCTGCTCGTCCAGCGCGCCGTCCACACCGGCGAGCAAACCGCCAATCGAGGTGGTCGAGCCTGCCGTTTCGCTGCGGCTGTCGGTCTTGCCCCAGGCGCCAAGGGCCTTGATCCACAGGTTGCTTTCGCCGTTCACGGGCACATGGCGCAGGCGTTCACCTACAGCATCGCGCAGTTGTAGGCTGTCGTTGATCAGCATCGCGCCAATCGCCGGGTAGATCTCACCCGACAGTTGCTGCAAGCCCTGGCGGGCCGTGACCACCGAGTCCGACTGCAACAGGCTTTCATACACCGGGTTGCCGGCGCCCAACTGCTCGGCCGCCGCCGCGACACTGCGCTGGTTGCGCGTGGCGGCAACGCTGGCGAACGCAGCGTTATTGCGCCCCACATCCAACTGCACGCCGTTGGCGGCGTAATCAAGGGTGCCGCCGAGGAACAGGTAGTTCGGCAGCACCTGGCCAAACTGGCCCTGAACGCCGCCCGCCGCCTGGAGGATGGTGTACTGGCGGCCGATCAGGCTTTGCACTTGGCTCTGGCTGAGCAGTGTGGGGCTGTTTTCCAGCGCCAGGGTCACGGTGCCGCCGCCCAGCACGGCTTTGCCGCCTGCGACGATGCGGTCGCTGCTGGTGGGCGTGAGTTCCACCGCATAGGTGGAGCCTGCGCCCAGGTTCACATCACCGGCTACCTGCAAGGTGCCTACCGAATTACCCGGTGCCACGGTGCCGCCGCTGTTGACGCTCAAGGCGCCGATGCGCCCGGAGCCGCCGAGGGTGCCGCTGTTGTTGACGGTCACCGCCGAGGTCAGCGAACCGTTGACTGCCAACAGGCCGCCATTCACGCTGGTGGCACCGCGATACGTGCTGTAGCCGCTGAGCACCAGGCTGCCGGCGCCGGATTTGATCAGGCTGCCTTCATACACGCGGTTGGCTGCGGCCTGATCACGGGCAGTGCCAACGGCGTAATCGGTCTGGTCCTGTTGGCTGGCATTTGCGCCCACGCCGTTCTGCCAGCCCTTGTCGATCAAGGTTTGCTGCCAGGCACTGTGCTCGGCGCGGTCTTCGGCCTGGCGTTGAACCAACGCTTGGTCGGAGATGCCGTTGCTCCACACATCGCCCTGCCCGGCCGCGAGGTTGACGTTCATGTTGCCAAGCAATTGCCCCGGGCCATGCATCGCTCGGCCAAGGTCCGGCACGCCCCAGCCGACGATGGTATTCGGTGCTTGAGTGGCAGAGCCATCGAGTTGCGTGGCAGTGGTCAACAGTACCTGCAACGCCTGCTCATTGGTCATGTACGGGTAGCGCTCCATCACCAGCGCCAGCGCGCCGGTGGCATGCGGTGCCGACATCGAGGTGCCGGACTTGACCCCATAACCGCCATCGGGAATGGTGCTGTTGATCAGCGCGCCAGGCGTAGAGATGCACCAGTATTTGGCGATTCCGCACTTGTTGTATTTCTGGTTATTGGCTTTATCCAGGCCGGACACCGCCAGCCAGTGGCCTTCTAGTTCCGGCTGGAAATACGGCAAGGCCGAGCGCACGCTGGCATTCGCATACCCGCTGTTGCCGGCGCTGAACACGTTGATCACCCCGGCCTTGGCCACATCCGCCGCGGCATCCAGCCAGGTGCCCTGGTTGTAATGCTGCGCATAGGCGGCGTGCAGGTCGCCGAGGGTCTGGTAACTGACATCCTTGGGCTGGCTGCCCCAGCTGTTGTTGATGGCGCGCACGCCGGAATCCACCAGCGCGGTGTACACCGCCTTGAAATACTTGGGGTCCGGGGTCGGGCCAAACAGGAAGCTGTCGTTGGCGTTGGTGTTGCCCACGTAGATTTGCGCGTTGTAGGCCACACCGTGCATGCCCACGCCATCACGGGCTGCGCCCATGGTGCCGGTGACATGGGTGCCGTGGGAATCATTGTTGGGGTTGAGTGCGCCGGTGGTGCTGAACGGCTTGCCATCGACGTAGGTGCCGCTGGCGGTGACAGCGTGGTAGCGGTCTTTGGAAGCTTCAGGGTGGTTGGGGTCAAAACCCGAATCCAGCGCGCCGACTTTGACCCCGCTGCCGGTGATACCGGCCGCATAGGCTTCATCCGCCTTCATGCGCCCCAGGCCCCAGTCGCTCTGGAACTCGGCGGAGCGCCAACTGGCGGGGTTACCCGCTTGGCCGTTTTCGGTATAGGCCGCCTGTGCCGCAACGGACAACAGGAGTAACGAGCCTGCGGTAAACGGTTTGAAACGTGGTGAATGGGTGATCATCTAACCCCTCCTTATTCTTCTTATGGATGCTCATTTCACCGGGCCGAAAGCCTCATCGACTTTCGCCAGGTCGGTGTCGCGCAAGTTGCCCGCGTAGTAGTGCAATTTGGTCCAGGCCATCAGGTAGTCGTAGCGGGCCTGGGCCAGGTCGCGACGGGTGCTGTACAGCTGCTGCTCGGCGTTCAGTGCGTCGAGGTTGACCCGCTCGCCACCGAGGATGCTTTGCTTGGTCGACACCACCAGCGCTTCGGCCGAGGTCAGGGCCTTTTGGTACGCACGCAATTTGCTCACCCCCGACAGGCACGCACTGAACTGGCGGCGCAGTTCGATCAGGGTTTCGCGGGTCTTGCCTTCCAGTTCGTACTCGGCCTGTTCCATGCCACGGCTGGCCTGACGGGTGGAGGCGGAGATACCGCCACCGGCGTACAGCGGCAGGCTTACTTCGACACCGATGGTGTTGGTGTCGTAGCGCTGGTTGTAGGTGTTGCCGCTGTCGGACTCCTGTTTACGCGAGCTGGCATACGCGGTGATCTTGGGCAAATGCCCGGCGCGGTTGCGCTCCACTTCATAACGCGCGACTTCCACGGCCTGGCGCTGGGACGCCAGCGTGGGGTTATTGCTCAGCGCCAGTTCATGCCAGGTGTCGTAGTTGGCCGGGGTCAGGATGAAGGCAGCAAAGCTCTGGTTCAGCGGCGCCAGGTCGTGGATGTCGACGCTTTGCACGCCGATCAACGCCCCCAGCTCGCGCAACGACGCGTCCTGCTCGTCCAGCGCCTGGATCTCTTCGGCGGTAGCCAGCTCATAGCGCGACTCGGCTTCGAGAATGTCGGTGCGCGTGCCTTCGCCCTGTTGGAACAGGTGCTGGTTCTGCTGGAACTGCTGCTCGTAGGCCTTTTTCTTGGCGCGGGCGATGTCGATCTGGTCCTGGGCAAACAGCGCCTGGGTGTAATAGCTCAGCACCCGCACCAGCAGCGCCTGGCTCTTGTCGCGAAAGCTTTCATCGGCGAACAGCGCCTGGGCCACGCCCTTGCGATAGTTGGCATAGGCTTCGTAGTCGAACAACGGCTGTTGCAAGCTGAAGGTCGAGCCATAGCTGTTGTAGTTGCGGTCGTCGCGATAACTGCCGCCGCGCCCGTCCGGCAGGTGCGCCTCGGAGTTGTTGCGGCCCTTGTTGTAGTTGTACGACAGCCGCGGCAGCAGCCCGGCACGGCCAATGGTGCGGTTTTCCAGGCCCGCGTCGCGTTCCTTGATGGCGCCCAGAAACACCGGATCGTTACGCAATGCCTGCTCGTACACATCAAACGGCCCCATGGCTGCCTGGGAAACGCCGCACACCAACATCAACGAAATGAACACAACGCGCATGCTCATTCCTCAGTCAACGCAGAACCGGCGCGATCGAGCAGCGGTTTGAACAGGTAGTTGAGCAAGGAGCGTTCGCCGGTGCGTACAAACATCTCGGCGGGCATGCCCGGTTTGATCACCAGGCCGTGGAGTTTTTCCAATGCAGCCTCGCTGACCGTGGTGCGCAGCACGTAGTAAGGCTGGCCGGTCTTTTCATCGAGCATCTGGTCGGCCGAAATCAGGCTGACTTCGCCCGGCACGCGCGGGGTGCGGCTCTGGTTGAAGGCAGTGAAGAGGATATCGACCGGCAGGTGGGTGCCCACTTTATCGACTAGATGCACCGGCAGGCGCCCTTCCACCTCCAGGCGCGTGCCCTGGGGCACGATCTCCAGCAGAGTCTCACCGGCGCGCACCACGGCGCCCTCGGTGTGCACACTGAGGTTGACTGCAATGCCATCGGCTGGCGCATTGATCTCGCTGTGCTGCAAATCAAAGCCCGCCGAGGTCAGTTGCTGCTCCAGGGTCAGGCTGCGCAGTTGCGCGTCGGCCAGTTGGCTGCGCACCTCTTTTTGATATTCCTCACTGTGCTGTTGCAATTTGAGGCGTGACTCGAGAATGCCCTGCTCCACGCGTCCGCTTTCTCCGCTGTTCTGCGCCAGGTCCTGTTGCACCTGGGACAGTTGGCGCTGGTAGTCCAGCAAGCGGTTGCGCGGGATATAGCCGTTGTCGGCCAACGGTTGCAGGTTGGCGAGTTGATCACGCAGCGATTGCGCCTGGGCGGACAGGTCGGTGCGCGCGCGGCGCATGCCACTCAGTTGCGAGGTGGCGCCATCGATATTGGCGCGGATCCCGGCCTGCTCGCGGGCAAAGGCTTCGCGGCGGCTGCTGAACAATTGGCGCTGGCCTTCCAGCACCAACGCCAAAGCCGGATCGGGATTGGCGCTCAGCTCAACGGGAAAGGTAATTGCTGCCTGGTTATCACGCTCGCTCTGCCAGCGTGCCACGCTGGCCCAGGCCATGCGGTACTGGGCTTGCAGCGACTGCACGTCGGCCTGGTTCTGGGTCTGGTCGAGGCGAAACAGCGGCTGGCCCTGTTTGACCAACTCGCCCTCCTTCACCAGGATCCGGCTGACCACCCCAGGGCTGAAGGTTTGCACGGCCTTGCGCTTGCCCGAGACCACCACCGTGCCTTGCACCGGGATGCCCTGGTCCAAGGGCGCGAGGCTGGCCCAAAGGAAAAAACCACCGGCGCCGACAATCGTCAACCACCAGCCCATCTTTACGAAAAAACCGGCATCACGTTCTTTAAAGCGGGGCTCTACAGTAAGGCTGCTCATGCGCCTGGATTCCTTCCGGTCTGGTACTGACGGCTAAGGCTCACACCGGCCTTTTCCCGTGGCGCTTCCTGCTGTTGCTGGCCCGACAACGCGCGCAGCACTTCCTGGCTGGGGCCGAAGGCCTGCAATTGGCCTTCACTGAGCACCAGCAACTTGTCGGCCTGGGCCAACGCCGAGGAGCGGTGGGTGACCAGCACCACGCTGCTGCCCTGGGCTTTCATCTGCACGATGGCACTGGCCAGGGCGGCCTCGCCCACGGTGTCGAGGTTGGAGTTGGGTTCATCCAGCACGATCAAACGCGGCGCGCCATACAGCGCACGCGCCAGGGCCACCCGCTGCTTCTGGCCGCCGGAGAGGCCGCCACCGTTGTCGCCCAACACGGTGTCGTAGCCTTGCGGCAGACGCAGGATCAACTCATGCACACCGGCCTGTTGCGCGGCTTTCACCACCAGCTCCGGGTCGGCTTCACAAAAGCGCGCAATGTTGTCGGCGATGCTGCCGCTGAACAGTTCGATGTCCTGGGGCAAGTAGCCGATATGCGGGCCGAGGTCGTCGCGGTTCCAGCGATGGATATCCGCGCCGTCCAGGCGCACGGTGCCGGCCAGGGTTGGCCACACGCCAACCAGCACACGGGCCAGGGTCGATTTGCCCGAACCCGAAGCACCGAGCACGCCCAGCACTTCACCGGCGCCGAGGTTGAAACTGACCTGTTGCAAGGTCGCCACACGCCGCCCCGGCGGGCCGGCGCTGACGTGCTCGAAACTCACCTGGCCCTTGGGCGCCGGCAACGCCATTTGCTCGGCTTCGGGTGGGTATTCACGCAGCAGGTCGTCAAGGCGTTGGTAAGCCAGCTTGGCCGAACTCCACTGCTTCCACACCGCAATCAATTGGTCGATAGGGCTGAGTACACGGCCCATCAGGATGGACCCGGCGATCATCATCCCGGCGGTCATCTCGCCCTTGATCACCAGAAAGGCGCCCAGGCCCAGCACCAAGGATTGCAGGCACAGGCGCAGGGATTTGCTCAGCGAGGTAATCACCGAGCCGGTGTCGCTGGCCCGGTTCTGAAACCCGAGGAACTGCGAATGCACCGCGAACCAGCGTTTACGCAACGCGCCGAGCATGCCCATGGCCTGGATGGTCTCGGCGTTGTGCAGGTGGCTGGTAGCCAGCTGGGTTGATTGTTGGGAAAAAACACCCGCCTCGCCCAGTGGTTTTTTGGTCAGGTATTCATTCAGGCACGCCAGCGCGATCAACAACACAGCGCCCGCCGTGGCCAACACGCCCAGCCACACGTTGAACAGGAAAATCACAAACAGGTAGATGGGAAACCACGGCGCATCGAAGAACGCGAACAACGCAGGCCCGGTGATGAATTGGCGGATCACGGTCAAATCGCCCAGCGATTGCCCGGCATGCCCCTGCCCGCGTTGCAGGTTGCGTTCAAACGCGGCTTTGTACACGCGCAAGTTGAAGCGCCGCTCCAACTGGCTGCCGATGCGAATCACGACAAAACTGCGCAGTACTTCCAGCGTGCCGATGAAGACAAAGAAACCCACGACCATCAGCGTCAACATCACCAGGGTGGTTTCATTCTGGGAGGACAACACACGGTCGTACACTTGCAGCATGTAAATCGACGGCACCAGCATCAACAGGTTAATCAAGGCGGTAAAGCAGCCGATGCTGATCAAAATACCCTTGTATTCACCCAGCGCCCTAAATAAGGGCGCAACCACATTGGACTTCGCCATAGTGTCTGTTCTTCCCCGAAGCCAATGACGCGCAATAGTTGCCCGTGCCCTGAAGTGGGCGGCCAACTATTAAACTCTTGTTATAAGCTTATAACTTTTTAATTAAGGTGTTCGTTGCAGCACAACTTCCGGTATTGAAGGCGTGCGCCCTTTGTATTCACCGTCTTTCTCGCGATTCAAATGAATAATCCCGCTGCCCTCTGCATTAAACAGCCAGATACCGTCCGGGGTCGGCGACCAAGTCAGGGGCTTTTCCCTCAGCCATAGCTCGGCGCAGGCGACATCACCGGCCACGGCGTTGGGCTCATCCAACAGGTCGAGCGCACACACTTGGTCCTGTTGCTGCAATTGCCAATGGCCGGCCAATTGCGCGGTGGTGGGTAAAACCAGACTGCTCGCCATGACGTGGGCTCCTGCCGAAACGAACAACACCTGTGAAGCACAGGCGATCAAATGGGAAAAACGCGGCATCTGCTGCTCCATCCTGAGAGCGCGGCGCCGGGGCGCCGCGCGCTTTACATCAGGCTACGATGTCGCTGGAGACTGCCTGGCCGACGGTGGTGACGAGGAAGTCCGCCACGCCGTGCCCGGAGAAGTCCACCGCCAAGGTGCCCAGGTTAGTACCCGAGGCATAGCTCAGTACAGCATCGCCGGCATGCCCGGTGAATGCATTGACGAAGCTCAAGCCTGCACCTTTGGTGATGCCGGACAGGTCGATCTTGTCCGAACCGGAGGTGAAGTCAAAGATCTTGTCCGCCGCACCCGGCTTGGAGTCGGAACTGGCACCGTACACGAAGGTGTCATTGCCGGCGCCGCCCCATAGTTGGTCCGCACCGCCACCGCCGTAGATGATGTCGTTGCCGGCACCGCCTTTGATGATGTTGGCGGCGTTGTTGCCGATGATCAGGTCATTGCCCGAACCGCCGAACGCGTTCTCGATGGTAACGCCCTTGGCGATGGACACGTTGCCCACCAGGCCGCCAACGTCGGAGAACGAGGCCTCATTGAGGTTGATCTTCTGGTTTTGGGTGAAACCGGAGAAGTCCAGGGTGTCGTTGCCGCCACCGTCCCATACCGAGAACACCAGCTTGTCGGCATTGGACGTGGCGCTGAGGAAGTCACGCCCGGTGTTGGAGTTGAAACCGTAGGTGGTGTCGCCGGCGCGGGTGGCGTAGTTGGCGCCGTAGAGCTTCTGGATCGCGGCAATGTCGTCGATCAGCGGGCCGGACGAATAGGCTTCGACCCCGCCTTTACTGAAGTTCTGGTTGGTGTTGCTCTCGCTCCAGTAACTCATGACGCTGTAGCCACGCGTGTCCTGTCCATAGTCCGCGTCTTTGTACGAAGGGTTGCCGGTCCCGGCGTTGTAGTCGCCAGGGTGATCGAGGCCCAGGGTGTGCCCGATTTCGTGGGTCAGGGTCTGCCGGCCATAGTTGTTCAGGTCCGGGGTCTTGTTCGGTGTGTAACTGTTGTTGGTCAGGTACCAGGAAGTACCGTCCAGCCCGCTCTCGTTGTACTTGGCATTGGTGCCAGGCAGGTAAGCGAAGGCCGCTGCGCCATCCTGGCCGCTGCTGTAGTTGCCAAAGGTCATGTGGAAGTCACCGCCCGAGGATTTCTCGGTGAAGGTGACGTTGGCCACATCCGCCCAGGATTGCATGGCCAATGCGGCCTGTGCTTTCTGCTGGGTGTTGAACTGGCTGAACCCGGAGATGCCATGTTTGTTCATGGTGGCCGAGGAAGCCGAGGTCAGGAAGGTGTAGGTGAGGTCGATCTTGCCGTTGCCATCAATGTCCCGATACGCAGCATTCTCGCGCAACAGGTGGTCGGCGGCCTGGTCCACTGTGAACGAGGGCTTTCCATTGACCGTGAGGTTACCGCCACGGTCATACAGATGGCTGAAGCTATCGATTTGCGAGTAAGCAGTGCTGGCTTGCGCGGCAGATACAATAGCTTTGTCTTTTACTTTTGACATAAACGTACTTCCTTGTTTGCAAGTGCATCAGTCTTTGTTCGATAGGAACCTCGCGGGCGAGGATCGTCCTATCACTCGCCTCTTTTGAAGGCGTATCGAAACTGACACAACTTGAAATCTTTCGTCTACAAATATTTCCGCAACAAAAATGTGACGTAGATTCAACTTAAGGAAGTCGCACACAGCGTTTGCTGGGGGTAATTGCGCTAGCGCCGCAAATCGCCGCCGACTGTTATTTAAATATTAAATAGCGGTAAAGCCGCTCTTGCTGAGCGGCCCTCTTTAATAATGGATCCAATATATTGACACGGTGTCATAGTTCAATATTAAAGAGCCATCACCCGCACTATTAAAGTGCGTGCCCCCCATTACCGGGACAGACTCCAGCCGCACTTGTTTAACGCGCCGATTAATACTTCGTCGGCAAGTCCGGGCACCGTGATGCCGTCTTCCGTCGTCATGTCCTCGCCCGCCAGGATCGCGTTGATAATCGCCTCCTCCACCGCCTCTGCGGCGGCACTGAACAAGGGCGAAATATGGTCGTTGTTGACCATGCGCAATACGCTGCTGAGTGCCAGGTCCTTGCGCCCGTAATCTGCCGGTGGCAGGCCGTGATTGCCGGTGGCGAAGGCCAGGAACAGGTCGCCACTGGAATCCTCGGTACCGCCACCCGTGCGCGCGATACCGATGGAGGCGCGTTGCGCCAGGCGCTGGCATTGATGGGGCAGCAACGGCGCGTCGGTGGCGATGATCACCACGATCGAACCCATGCCCGGCGTGCCGCGCTCGGCGAAGGGTGATGGAATGTCCATCAACTGGCGCCCGACCGGGTAGCCATCCACGCGCAGCTCCTGGCGCTTGCCATGGTTGGCCTGCACCAGCACGCCGACGGTCCAACCGCCCTGCTCCTCTGGCACACGCCGGGATGCGGTGCCGATGCCGCCCTTGAACTCATGGCAGATCATGCCGGTGCCCCCGCCGACTGCGCCCTCTTGCACCGGGCCGCCCTCGGCCGCGTCCAGCGCCTGGCGCACATGTTCAGGCTTGACGTGCTGGCCCCAGATATCGTTGAGCAGGCCGTCGTAGGTTTCCATCACCACCGGCATGCACCAGTACACCGCCGGGTCCGCCAGGCGCTCGCGCTCCAGGGCGATCAGGCTGTCACGCACAATCCCGATGCTGTGGGTGTTGGTGATAGCGATGGGTGTGGTCAGCAGCCCCGCTTCGCTGATCCACTCAAGGCCGGTGGCGTCGCCATTGCCGTTGAGCACGTGGTAGCCGGCGAAACACGGTTGCTGTCGCGCCTCCCCGGCGCGCGGCTGGATCACGCTGACGCCGGTGCGCACCTGCTTGCCGTCGATGCTGGTCTTGAGCGTGGCGTGCCCCACCCGGACACCGGGAACATCGGTGATGGCATTCAATTTGCCGGGCGTGCCCAGCCCTAACGTAATGCCCAGTTGACGTGCTCGCATACCCACTCCTTACAATTTCTGAAACGCCGGACTCGTCCGGCCAGTGATGCAATACAAAATCACCGACAAGGCCAGCAAGCCGATGATGATCATGATGTCGCGCACCGACGCCGCGGCGATCAGGGTCACCAGCAGGTAACCGGCGCCCAGTACCGCCAGCACTGCCGGCAGCGGCCATAACGGCATGCGATAAGGGTGCTCGCGATCACGCAGCAGCACCCGGCTCATCAGCGCGCTCAACGCCACCACCAGGTACACCAGGATGATCAGCAATACACTGAAGGACGTCAGGTCCGCCAGGTTCGAGCTGAAACTCAACAGCGCCGAAGGCACCGCCAGGAACAGCGTCGCCAGCCATGGGGAATCCCAGCGCGGGTGAATACGCGTGAACAGCGCGTTGATGCGCGGCGTCCACAGCGCATCGCGGCCGCTGCTGAACACCACTCGACCAATCTGGATGACGATGGCGACAATCGCGTTGAACACCGACAGGAAGATCCCGGCGCTGACCAGGCGTGACAGGGTTTCATTGCCGTGGCTGGTCAGCAGATAGCCAATCGGGTCAGGGCTGCTGATCATCGCGCTCAGCGACGGCGCGCCGATCAGCAGTGCCGTGATCGGCACCAGCTCGATCACCACCACCAACCCCAGCGACCACAGCACCGCTTTGTGCACGCCTTTGCCACCGCACTTCATGTCTTCGGCCAGCAATACCGCAGGACCATACCCATTGAACGAGAACAGGCCGATGCCGACGGCGCCAATCACCAATGCCCAGGGCGCCAGGTGCAGCACGCCGTTTTCGACGATCTGCGGCTGGAACAGCACGCTGGCGGGCTGCACGGGATTACCAAAGCCGATAAACACGATCACCAGCAACGCCGCCACTTCCAACAGCAGGCAGGTGCCGGTAATCCAGGCATTGAGCTTGATATTGAGGATGCCCAGGGCGTAGCTGCACACCACGATCACCAGGGCGACGGTTTGCGAGTCGAATTTTGTGCCCAGGGCGTTATTCAGGTACGTCGCGGCCCCTGTGGCCAAGACCGGCGGGATAAACAACAGCATCACCAGCACCGTCAGAAACGTCGCATAACCGGCCATGCCGCCAAACACTCGCTTGGCATACACATATTCACCACCGGCGCTGTTATGGGCGCGACCGAGTTCGGCGTAACAGAAGGCGAACATCAGCGCGAGCAAGGCCGCCATCACAAACGCCATGAACACACCACTGCCCGCCTGCTGGATGGCAAACGGCGCAATCACGAATACGGAGCTGGCCGGCGTGACCGCCGAAACCGTGATGGCCACCACATCGAAAACACTCAGCGTTGGCTTGAGCACGCCGTCTGGCGCGGGGGAAGCACTCATATCGTTATCCTCTGTCGTTATTTTTGGTAGGAGGCAGAAACGAAAAAAGTCGGGCGGTTGCGAGATATGTTTCTCGCTGGATGACGGCAAAGTAAACGCTGTGTTTATGCGGGCCAATTCCCCTATTGGCGTACTCCCCTTGACGATACTCGGCAAAAGCCGAACCCTTGGCTGATCTATTGAGGGCTGGAGCCGTGTTTATGAGCCTGTTCAGAGAGGTCGGCATGCACGCAGGCCTGGGCCGCACCGTCGCACACCTGGGCACCGAGCACTTCTGGAAGCAGTTGGTGCTGTTGCTGCACCAATGCCTGCCGTTCGATAACGCCCTGGCGATTTTTTACCCCCTCGATGGCCCGCCCGTGGCCCTGGAAGAATACGACGCCCAGCCCAGCAGTAAACCGGCCTCGATGCTGGTGTACCTCAATGGCCTGTACCTGATCGACCCGTTTTACCAGGCGTACCGCGAAGGTTATGCCAGCGGCGTGTATCGCCTGGAGGAAGTGGCACCGGACCATTTTCGCCAGAGTGAATACTTCCTCAACTACTTCCACGACAACGTGTTGGAAGACGAGGTGCAATTCATTCTGCAGTTACCGGGTACAGGCACGCTGTCTTTGTCGCTGGGCATGCAGCGACGCTTCAACTTTGAAGAGACCGGGTTGATGACCACACTGGCGGCCTGGGTGCTGCCGCTGATGCAGCAGCACTGGCAGCAAAGCACCCAGCGTGTACCGGCGATGGACACGCAGATTCGCGATGCGCTGAGCCATTTTGGCAGCGGTGTACTGTCGGAGCGCGAGCTGGAAGTGGCGCGCCTGGTGCTGCGTGGGTTCTCGTCCAAGGCCATGGCCGAGCGTTTGAAAATCTCGCCGGACACGGTCAAGGTGCATCGGCGGCACCTGTACGCAAAGCTGGATATTTCGTCGCAGCCGGAACTGTTTTCGTTGTTTATCCAGTCGTTGGGGCATGATCTGGAAAACCCCTGAAAACCGGCATTGCACAGTCAAAATGTGGGCTTGCCCGCGATAGCGGTGTGTCAGTCACCCACTAGCCTACGGACAGGTCGCAATCGCAGGCAAGCCAGCTCCCACAGGGGCTCGGTGTAACCCCTAGCGCCCGGTACGAATGGTGTTCCACACCCGCGTGCGAATCCGGTCGATGTTCAGCGGCATTGCTTCCAGGGCAAACAACTTGCCCATCATTTCCGGGCTTGGGTACACCTTGGTGTCGGCCTTGATTGCAGGGTCTACCAGGCTGTCAGCCGCCGCGTTGCCGTTGGCGTAGTGCACGTAGTTGGTGATGCTGGCCATCACCTCCGGGCGCAGCAGGTAGTTCATGAACGCGTAACCGGCTTTTTCATCCGGGGCATCGGCCGGCATGGCGACCATATCGAACCAGATCGCGGCGCCTTCCTTGGGAATGTTGTAGCCGATATTCACACCGTTCCTGGCTTCCTTGGCGCGGCTTTCGGCCTGCAGGATGTCGCCGGAGAAGCCGACAGCCACGCAGATGTCGCCATTGGCCAGGTCGGCGGTGTACTTCGAGGAATGGAAGTAGGCCACATACGGACGCACTTTCATCAACAGGCCTTCAGCCTTTTTGTAGTCCTCGGCCTTCTTGCTGTGGGGCGGCAGGCCCAGGTAATTAAGCGCCGCCGGCAGCAGTTCCGGGCCGTTGTCGAGAATCGCCACGCCACATTTTTGCAGCTTGGCCATGTTCTCGGGTTTGAAGATCAAGTCCCAGGAATCCACCGGCGCGTTGTCGCCGAGCACCGCCTTGACCTTGTCGATGTTGTAGCCGATGCCGGTGCTGCCCCACAGGTACGGGAAACCATGCTCGTTGCCCGGGTCGTTGTTTTGCAGAGCCTTGAGCAGCACCGGGTTGAGGTTTTTCCAGTTGGGCAGCTGGCTCTTGTCGAGTTTTTTAAGGGCGCCGCCCTGGATCTGCCGAGCCATGAAGTGGTTGGACGGAAACACCACGTCATAGCCGGATTTGCCGGTCATCAACTTGCCGTCGAGGGTTTCGTTGCTGTCGTATACGTCGTAGGTAAAACCGATACCGGTTTCTTTCTGGAAGTTCTTGGTGGTGTCCGGCGCGATGTAGTCCGACCAGTTGTAGATCTTCACCGTCTCGGCGGCCTGACTGATAGAGGCCACCAACATCATGGGCAACAGGGCAATGGCTTTCATGGTTCGATTTCCTGGCGGTTTTAGGGCTGTTTTTATGGCAGGCGATCAAGGATCAAAGCGTTACAGAATCAACACGTAGGTCTTGCGCACGGTCTCGTGGATGTCCCAGATACCGGTGCTGTTGGCCGGCAACATCAGTGCATCGCCGGCGTGTAGGTGAACGACTTCACCGTTGTCGGGGGTGAAGGTGCAGCGGCCCTGGATAAAGTGGCAAAACTCCTGGGATTTGATCTGCCGACGCCAGCGGCCTGGGGTGCATTCCCAAATGCCGGTTTCGACGCCATCGTTGCGCTCAACACTTAAGGTCGAGGCTACGGCGATAGGCTCGCCCAAGGGCACGGCCACCGGTGACGAGTCCGGCAGGTGGGCGTTCAGCGCGTCTTTGAAGTGAGTGATGCTCATGGGTTTTCCCGTGTGAGTGAAACGTCTCAGTGCATGAAACCTTCCATGAACCCGGCCACGCCGGTCGCCAATTTGCGCCGCCACGGCGCGCTGTTGGGGTTGGCCAGCACCTGGTCTTCATGGACAAAACTGCGAATGATCGCGTTGTAACCCAGCCAGCGGCAGGGTTCGGGCTCCCAGGCCTTGAGCGCGTCCAGGCCACGCTCGCGAATCACCCAGGGCTGGGTGGTCAGCGGCGTATCGAGGCCCAGAATCATGTCGGCCAGGGTGCGGCCTCCGAGGTTGGTGGCACCTACGCCCTCCCCGCCATAACCACCGGACAGCGCGATGCCGGTGGTGTGATCGCAGAGCATGTGCGGCCGGAAGTTGCGCGACATGCCGAGGTTGCCGCCCCAGGAGTGGGTAATCCTGACGTGTTTGAGCTGTGGGAAGAGTTCGCTGAACAGGTAGCGGCGCAGCTCCACTTCGTCGGTGGTCAGGTCGAAGTTATGGCGCAGCTTGCCGGCGAACTGATAGCCGCCCCGGGCACCGAATATCAGGCGGTCATCCGCCGAACGCTGGCCGTAGGTGACCTGGCGGCTGCTTTCGCCAAAGGCCTGGCCTCGGCTCAAGCCAATTTCATCCCAGGTGCTGGCCGGCAACGACTCAGTGGCGACAATCAGGCTTTGCACCGGTAACTGATAGCGCCCCAGCGGCGGCAATGTGGTGGCGTAACCCTCAACCGCCGGCACTACCCACGCGGCGCGCACGCTGGCATTGGCCGTGCGCACGCTGCCGGACTGCCAATGGGTGACCGGGCTGTTCTCATAGATCGTCACGCCCATGCTCTCCACCACCCGCGCCAGGCCGCGTACCAGTTTGGCGGGGTTGATGGTTGCGACATGGGGCGCATAGATACCGCCATACGGCTTGGCGATGCGGATTTGCTCGGCCAGCTGTTGCGGGCTCAGCCAGCGGTAGTCCGCTTCGGTAAGGCCCTGGGCGTGGAGCGTGTCCAGGTAACGGCGCAGGCTGCCTTCCTGCTCCGGGTAACGCGCCGCGCAGTACAGCACGCCGCCTTTGCGGTAGTCGCAGTCGATGCCTTCACGGGACAGCACCCGGGCGACCTCGTCGGGGATGCCATGCAACAGGTCAAACGAGGCGCGCCGTTGTTGCGCTGACAGGCCGGCCAGCAGGCGGTCTTCGCCCAACAGGTTGCCCATCAGCCAGCCGCCATTGCGGCCAGACGCACCGAAGCCTGCTGTCTGCGCTTCGATAATCGCAATCTTCAGCTCCGGAGCCTGGCGCTTGAGGTAGTAGGCGGTCCACAACCCGGTGTAGCCGGCGCCGATAATCGCCACATTGACGTCCAGGTCGTGCGCAAGGGACGGCCGCGCCACCAGCGGGTCGTCCAACTGGTCCATCCATAAACTGATGTTGCGCCATGCCGGCATGCCAAGCTCCCCAACCTCATTTCGATAGGCTGGATCCTAGAGCGCGGCGTTATGGGCTGTCTTGCGCGCGTGCACGCAGAGAAATTTGTTTGACGTAGGCCTTGGGCGATTGCCCGGTGTGCTGGCGGAACGCGCTGTAGAACGCCGACAGCGAATTAAAACCGGCGGCAAAGGCCAGGTCATCGACCTTTATCGGCGGCACAGCCTTGTCCAGCGCAGCCAGCAGGTGTTGGAGCCGGGCCTGGTTGACGTAACGGTAGAAGCTCTGCCCCAGCACCTGGTTGAGCAGGTAGGAAATCTGGTTGCGGCTGTAGCCACACTCATTGGCCACACGTTGCAGGTCCAGCTCCGGGTCGAGATAGGGTTGCTTGAGTTCGAAGTACTGCTGCAGATCGTTGGCCATATGCCCCAATTGTTGGGGCGACAGGCCCAGGCGGCTGACTGTCGGGCGCAGGGTTTGGGTCGGCTGCTCATGCACCAGGGAGGCGTACTCGTTGACGCGCCAGATCAACCCATCGCGCACGGTAATCGCCTCACTGGTGCGAAATGACACCAGGCCCTGGCCGCCGCGCAGCGTAATGCGGTACTGGATAAACGCGGTATCGCCGTCGGCGCGAATACGGTCGATGTGCTCAATCGCCTCGTCGGCGCCACGCGGCATGCTGGCTTGCAGGTACTCGCGCAACTCGGCCTGACCCACCACGCGGTTTTGGAAAAAGTCGTGGTACTGAATGTCGGGGTGGTAGTAGGACATCACGCCATCCAGGTCGCGATGGCGCCAGCACAGGTGATGGCGCAACACCAGATCGCCGGTGGCTTGGGTTTGTTCGTACTCTTCACTCAAGACGGGCTGCATGGAAGGCTCTGCGGCGGGAATGCCTGGGAGATTGCCGAATTTGCCGGCGGCATTCAATGGTCAATTGGAACTTCTGACTAATGGCCTTTTGCCTGGTTTTGAGTAAGAAATGATCCACGTCATATGATCGCTAAAGAACTGCCGAACGGCCCCTAAAAAGTCACCGCGCGCTTGCGAACGAATGCTATTTTGAAGGTCTTGATGCCACGACCAGTGAAGGCCATGGCCCCCTGCCGCGAGCTAAAGGAAGCGCTCAATGAACAAGGTGGGCAACATGAACAAAGTGACATTTCCCAACGCCTGCCAGCTGATGCGCTGGCATTTTCATCCGATGGGCTTCGAGGGGAGTATGGACGCCCCCGGCAGTATGGTTGCGCGCCTGTTCGACCGGGCCAGTGGCGAGACGTTGATTGCGATTGCCGGCATTCCTTGCGCCACGGTGATGAATGCGGCCGATGTGGAGCGCATCATCGAAGCGGTGGAGGATGAGCTGGAGTGTTTTGTGCCGCCGCTATCGTTGCGGGCGTGAACCCTATTTAACAGGTAAATCTTAACCAATGTGGGAGCGGGCTTGCCCGCGATGGCGGAGTGTCAGTTTGCAAAGTTGCCAACTGATCTACTGCTATCGCGGGCAAGCCCGCCCACACATTGGGTACTGTGTTTAGCTGCTAGCTGCGTTGGTCATCAAAAAACGCCTTGCGCCCATCGACCCGCTCCGAAGCCCTGGGCACATTCACGCCCTGGCCTTCCGGCTTCTCCACATACCAGTAGCAATGGCTCACCGCCCGGGTAATCCCGACATAGGCCAGGCGCAGCACTTCGTCTTTCTGCGCGCTGTCGTAGGGCTCGCTGTCGCCGTCCTTGCCCAGGCCCGCCATGCGGTAAACCTGGTTTTTGTAAGGCGAGCTGGTGACGTGCTGGCAATCCCCGAGCAGGAATACCGCGTCTGCTTGCAGGCCCTTGGCACTGTGATAAGTCAGCTGTTTGAGTCGGCGATCCTGTGGATTCAAGCTAGAATCCACATTAACTACAGACTGAATGTGCTCTTGTATCAATAACTTATCGCTACTTTTTCGATAAAGCATTAGCACTGTATTACCGCGCTGATAGTGCTCCAGCAACTGCCGCCCCAGTGCGGCGTCGTCCCGTTCCAGCACCACGACGGGCACCAAAGCCTTGGGCTCGCCACTGGCCTTGGCCTTCTTGCCGGGAATCGCCGGGGCCGTGCGTACCACATGTTCGGCGGCGTCGATGATGTGCTGGTGGCTGCGGTAGTTCTCGCTGAGCATCACGCGGGTGGTGCTGGGTGACGGGAATTCCTGGTTGAACGCCATGAAGTACTTGGGTGAACTGCCGCGCCAGCCGTAGATCGACTGCCAGTCATCACCCACGCACAGCAACGACGAGCGTTGCGCCCCGCGCCCTACGTGCATCGCCGGGCCACGGCTGCGAATCTCGCGCAGGCTGGCGCGGATCCACGAGACGATCTGCGGCGATACGTCCTGGAACTCGTCGATCATCAGGTGCGACATCGGCCGTAGCAGTGGATCGCTGAGCAGCTTGAGGTTCTCCGGGGTGTTCTCACCGAACAGCGAAAACATGCGGTTATAGGTCATGATCGGCGGCGATTGATCGAGCAAATGATCTTCCAGCGCCTTCCAGTAAATGCTCAAGGCTTCAAAGTAGCCCCGGTCCGGGTCGTCCTTGGCGAAGCTCATTTGACCCACAGCCGTTGGCACATCCAACCCGAGATTCTCGATAAACCCGGCCGCCATCACGAAACTGTCCAACAGCGGCGCCGAGGCCAGCTCGCCCTTGACCTTGTAATCAAATCCAGGCCCGGCGCTGGCATCGCCCGCCAGGCTGCTTAAAAGGCGCTTTGATGATTCGTAGTTATCGATCCATATCAATGGCTTGCGACAGAAAGCTTGAAACAAGGTGCGCTTTACCGCCCACTCAGCGCGCACTGAAAGCTTTGAATTTGGCCGGCTGATCTGAGCGTTTTCCCGCGGATCAAAACCCAGTACTACCCAGGTATCCAGTTCCGGGATGTAGCCGTGGCAGTGAAATTGCGCACCATTGATTTCGAAGGTCTGGCGACTGGGCTCTATGCCCTTGATCGGCCAGGCGCCGGCGCGAAACCACAGGTCCTCGATCACGTCGCAGAGTTCTTCATCGCGCTTGGCTGCCAGTTCGGTGACAGCGATGCGTTTCTGCACGTCGGGGTGGTCGCGCTCCAGTTCCTTGAGTTGCAGGCCATGGCGGGCCAGTGGTGCGATCAGCTCGCGAAAGCGCGCATGGCGGCCATGCAGCCGGTGATAACAGGTGTTCATCTGTTGGCGCTGGGCGTCGCTGATACGCAGGTCGAAGGGGTTGCTGTCGGCATCGTCGAAACCGCTGCTGAGGTTTTCAAACGCTTGCAGCCGCTCGAAGCCCGGCAGGCTGCGCACCATCGGCAGAATGCGCGAATGAAAGGTACGCACCACGGCCTGGGCTTCTTTGAAACCAAGGGGCTGGCCCCACAGGCCGAGAATTTCCATGAGCTTATTGATGAAGTCTTTGCGCGATTCGCGGGTGAAGGTCACCACGGTCATCGAACTCAGCTCAAAGCCCAGATAGTGGTTAAGCAAGAGGATGCGCAGCACCAGCGAGGTGGACTTACCCGCCCCGGCACCGGCAATCACTGAGGTCGATGGGGTGTCACTGAAGATCATCTTCCATTGCGCGGCACTGGGCTGGGCGTGGGCCGGTAGCAGACGTGCTACGTCAGCCTTCATGCGCTTCTTCACGTCGGCCGTGAGTGGCAAGCGCCAATCGTCGAACAAGCTGTCATCCACCCCCGGTGCGCGGTGCTCGTCGGGGCGAAAGTCGCGGATCAGCAACACCTGCCGACCTTCCTCGAGGCCGTCGGCCTTGCCTTCGCGATAGCCATATTCCACGCCGGCTTCGTGCCCGCTGCGAAAGCCGTCCGCCTGGCCGTGCAGCCAGGAAAACCGATGCTGGGCACGCAAACGCGTCAGGCCATGGCCAAACAAACGGGCGGCGAGCCGTTTCAGCAGGGGCATTTCTGCCAGGGGACGCAGTTCGGGGGGCAGATCGGGCGTTTGTTGCGGCACGCGGACTCCAGCGATGAGGTTGGTTCTGGCGAAGGTGCCATGGTCGCCGGAATCGGCGCGCAGTTCCAGCCAATTGCTTTGTTGTCATGCAGTTAGGCGATGAAGTAAAAGTCAAAACGCCAGCAATCAATCGAATAAACAGATTGGAATCCGGCATTTTTTACGCTTTTTATCGATCATGTACTGCTGGATGATAGCCACCATCCACAGGAGACCCATCATGCTTGAACTTCGACCTTTCACTACCCTGGGCGGCGCCCATCATGGCTGGCTCGACGCCCATCATCACTTTTCCTTTGCCGAGTACCACGACCCCAAGCGCATGCACTGGGGCAACCTGCGGGTGTGGAACGACGACATCATTGCGCCCGGCACGGGCTTCCCGCAGCACCCGCATCGCGACATGGAAATCATCACCTATGTGCGTGAAGGTGCCATCAGCCATGCCGACAACCTTGGCAATAAAGGCCGCACCGAAGCGGGCGACGTACAGGTCATGAGTGCCGGCACCGGGATTGCCCACAGCGAATACAACCTGGAAGCCATGCCCGCCAAGATTTTCCAGATCTGGATCATCCCGAATGAAGCCGGGCTGCCGCCTTCCTGGGGTGCCAAGCCGTTTCCCAAGGGCAATCGCGAGGGTTTTGTGACCCTGGCCAGCGGCAAGGCCGGTGACACTGAAAGCTTGCGCATTCGGGCGGACGCACGCCTGGTGGCGGCTAACCTGAAGGCTGGGGAAAGCGCCGAGTATCGGGTGGACAGCGGGCGCCGGGCGTATCTGGTGCCGGCGACGGGAATCATTGAAGTCAATGGCCTGCGTGCGCAAGCGCGAGACGGTGTGGCGGTGGAAGATGAGCAGGTGTTGCGGGTAACAGCAGTTGAAGACAGCGAAATCGTGTTAGTAGACCTGGCCTGACCTTCAGCCCGAACCCAATCAACTGTGGGAGCTGGCTTGCCTGCGATGCGCACAACTCGGTACATCAGGTACACAGAGTTGATGCAATCGCAGGCAAGCCAGCTCCCACATTGCGTCAGTTAGAACTGATGGCGCCGTCTACCAGCACCTGCGCCTCTTCCACCAACTGCTTGAGGTGGTCTTCACCCACAAAGCTTTCAGCGTAGATCTTGTAGATGTCCTCGGTGCCCGATGGCCGTGCGGCGAACCAGCCGTTTTTGGTCATCACTTTCAAGCCGCCGATTGCCTGGTTATTACCCGGCGCGTGGCTGAGGATCTGCTCGATGCTCTCCCCGGCCAGTTGCGTGGAGGTGACCTGCGCAGGCGACAGCTTGCCCAGCAACGCTTTCTGCGCCGGGGTCGCCTTGGCGTCGACACGAATCGCGAACGGCTCGCCCAGCGCGTCAGTCAGGCCACGGTAGATCTGGCTGGGGTCCTGGCCTTTGCGCGAGGTCATTTCGGCGGCCAGCAAGGCCGGGATCAGGCCATCTTTGTCGGTGCTCCACACCGTGCCGTCCTTGCGCAGGAACGACGCGCCGGCGCTTTCTTCGCCGCCAAAGCCCAGTGAGCCTTCGAACAGGCCATCGGCAAACCACTTGAAGCCCACTGGCACCTCAAACAGGCGACGGCCGATACGCGCCGCAACCCGATCAATCAAGCCACTGCTGACCACGGTCTTGCCCACCGCAGCATCGGCGCGCCACTGCGCACGGTTCTGGAACAGGTAATCAATCGACACGGCGAGGTAGTTGTTCGGTGCCAGCAGGCCACCCGAGGGCGTAACGATGCCGTGGCGGTCGTGGTCCGGGTCACAGGCGAAGGCGACGTCGAAACGGTCCTTGAGGCCGATCAAGCCTTGCATCGCATAGCTGGAGGACGGGTCCATGCGGATCTGGCCGTCCCAGTCGACGCTCATGAAGCGGAAAGTCGAGTCGACCTCGGTGTTCACCACGTCCAGGTTCAAACGGTAGTGCTCGGCAATCGCCGACCAGTAGCGCACCCCTGCTCCGCCCAACGGATCCACGCCCAGGCGCAGGTCGGCGCTGCGGATGGCGTCCATATCGATCACATTGACCAGGTCGGCCACATAGCTGTTGAGGTAGTCATGGCGATGGGTGGTGTCGGCCTTGAGTGCCTGGCCGTGGGTAATGCGTTTAACCCCGGCCAGTTTGTTGGCCAGCAGCTCGTTGGCCTTGGCTTCGATCCACTTGGTAACGTGGGTATCGGCCGGGCCGCCATTGGGCGGGTTGTACTTGTAACCGCCACTTTGTGGCGGGTTGTGCGACGGCGTAATCACGATGCCGTCTGCCAGGCCGCTGGTACGGCCACGGTTGTAGCAAATGATGGCGTGGGAGATGGCCGGGGTCGGCGTGTATTCATCGCCTTCAGCCAGCATCACGTGCACGCCGTTGGCGGCCAGCACTTCCAGGGCACTCGCGCCCGCTGGAGTCGACAGTGCGTGGGTGTCCAGGCCGACGAACAAGGGACCATTGATGCCCTGGGCTTCACGGTACAGGCAAATAGCCTGGCTGATAGCAAGTACGTGCCATTCGTTGAAACTCAGCTCGAACGAGCTGCCACGGTGACCGGAAGTACCAAAGGCCACGCGCTGGGTGGAGATCGCTGCATCAGGCTGGCCGGTGTAATAGGCCGTGACCAGTCGCGGGATATCCACCAGCAACTGAGCTGGCGCCGGCTTGCCCGCAAAAGGACTGATTGTCATGCATAAACCTCGAGAAAGAAGGATTCGGAAAAAATGACAGTTTACTGAGAGTTGGACTACTGCGCGACGGTATTGATCCTACAAGACACAGAGAAATTTCATGCATCTAGCTGATCTGTGCATCACGCAGCGCCTCGCCCACCAAGGCCAGGGCAATGTCCAGGTTGGGCTGCCCATGGAAGGTGCTGCTCAACCGCAGATGCTGGTGATGCAAGCCGCACAGGCTGAACAACTCACCGGGCGCCACGACTACCTGACGGGCCAGCAAGGCGTGGAAAGCCTTGCGCATGTCCACCGCCCGGGAGGCGCCCAACCAAAAGGTGGCCCCGCCCGCCGGCATTCGGTAAGTCACTTGATCACCCAGGTGCCGACCCACAAGTTCGCCCATTTCGCGCGCCTGCTCACGCAGCAGAAGGCGTAAGTGGTGCAAGTGCTGGTCGATCTTGCCGCTGTGGTACAGGCGCGCAATCGCGCGCTGGCGAATTGAGGATAGCCGGAACGAGCGCAGCAGGAACTGGCGCTGCAACTCACCGCTTAAGTGCCGCGACAATACGTAGCCAAACGGCGCCTCTGGCCCGAGTATTTTCTCGAAAGAGGCAAACACCACCAACCGCTCAGGGTTGACCAGATCGCGCAGGGCAACCGGTGCCGGCTTGAATCCCAGTTCGCCGCAGGTATCGTTTTCCAATAGCCAGCAATCGTACCGATCGAGCAGTTGCGCCACCTCCAGGCGGTCTTGGGGCTGCAAGGCAAAGGCTGACGGCAAGCTGATCGACGACGACAGCACGACCAATTGCACTGATTCGTGACGCAGCATCCCTTCAAGCAATGCCAGTTCCAGGCGGCCATCCTCGCCCCAGGGCAGTTCAAGGACACGTACCCCGGCATCCTGCAGCAGGCGCAGGATCGACCACTCGCAGGGTGACTCGACCACCACCGAGGCACCGCGCAAGCCCAATACCTCGATAAGGATGTCGAGCACACCGCGCAAGTCCGCGCCGATGTACACGTCATCAGCATGCCAGCAGCGGGTCGGTGATGAGGTGTAGCGAGCCGCCAGTGCGGCTCTTAATTCCCACACCCCGCAGGGCTGTGACCAAGGCTGCAGATGCCCAGGATACTGGCGCACCAACTCGCGCTCCAGGCGCAGCAAGGTGCCGTCCAATGATGCCAGCAAGGCCGGTTCATCGCCGCTGAGCACTGTCATGCCCGGGCGCCGGGACGCCACATAGAGACGCTCGAGCAGATCCCCGCTGGGACACGCCACGGGTCCACCGGCGAGCGGCCAGGCGTAGTACCCCGACTTGGCCACCGAATACACCCTGCCCTCCTTTTCCAGCAACGAATACGCATATTGAATGGTGGAGATCGACACGTTGAGTCGCTGGGATAACTGGCGCAATGACGGCAGCTTTACGCGCGTATCCGTGCTCACCTCGTTAATCAGGCTGATCATGTAGCGGTAGACCGCCTGATAAGCAAAGTCAGCCTGCCGTGCGCCCCGCAGCGTCATCGCCCAGACAGCTGAAAGGCCATGCCATCACGGGCTTGAGACCTTTGCACAGGCGCGCTGCGGGCACCGCCGAGGGCCAGGTTCATCGGCCGCTTGCGGTACAGATGCTGGAGCAAAGGCAACGGCAACCCACTGGCATCGGCGACCCATTGCTGCAGCATCTCGGCTGCCGGTTTACCCTGCAAAACCTTGTGCAACTCGGGCAACGCCACCAGCATGCCAGGGTGGCACTGACGCAAATAGCCTTCCAGCCGTTCGCCATGATGAATGAAAGGCGAAAACAGCAGGCAGACCAACTGGTTCTCGTCCAGACCGAAAAATTGTTGGGCAAGGCTGCTCGACAACGCACGCTCCCCGCGATTGGCGACCTGGTTCACCAGCTCTTCGGGCACCTGCCGACGCCGCAGGTAATTGCGCGCCTGCCCGAGGAACTCCTCCACGCCCTCCTCGTAATGCAACTCGCGCAGGCATTCGGCCTGCAGGCCGCGCAGGTGCGCCATCAACGGTGGGTTGGCAAAGCTTGGGTGGCTAAAGTGAAAGCCCAACGGATCTGGCGTGTAAGCCATGAAGTCGATGAGCAACGGCGCAGTCGCGCGGTCGATGCCTTCGAGCAAGTCGGCAATGCCGATATAGGCCAGGTGGCGATACCCGCCTGGGCTGACGTCAGCTTTGGGCACATAGTGCTCGCCGTACAGGTCACGGTAGAAGTCGCCGCTCCACTCATCCATGCGCGTGAACAACCCGCCAAGCGACGTCGGTATACCCTTGGCAGCCTTGACGCTTTTGGCCTGGGCGGCTTTTTTCAGCCAGGCCAGCAGCTGGCTCTGTTTGCGCGCGGAATCGCCGCTGACCAGCGCGTGCACGCCACCGTTCCAGGCGGTGACACGCTGATAAAAGTCCCCCAGTGCCAGGTAGGCATCGTTACACAGCGTGGCGCGAACATCGCCGGAGGTCAGGTGCCCCACCATCAACATGTTGCGCTGGTGAGCTTCACAGCCACGGCTGGAGGCCGGACGCTGATGGTTGAAGGGCAACACCTGTTCGTTTTCGACCATCAACAACTCGACCCGCTCGTCATCATGGAAAAACAGCCGGCTATAACCGCGATGAATCGCGTCGAGGGTTTCTTGCGTCATACCCGCGTGGCGTAACGTTGCCACCCGTAACTGGAAGGTCCTGGGCGCACGTGCGGCAATACTCAACTGTGCGGCACGCAGTAGCGCCAAGGTGTAGCTGCTGACTTCGCCACCGCCATGGGCCACCAGCACTTTGTAATCGCCTACTTGTTCCATGCCGCCGGCGGCCACGACAATACGCTGAATCAATAATTGAAGTGCGGTGCGCTCCGCGCGTGTGAAATACCCAACCAAGCGTTGTTGAACTTGCTGGTAAACATAATTCATGGCCTGCTCGTGAATAGCGCTCATAGTTCTACTACCTGAGTTGAAATATCAGTTCAAAACAACTACCGAGCGTAGTTGTCCGATCTATTGCATGTGTAAGAACGTTGCCTGCGGCGCAGTGTGTGCGACAGATAAACACTAGCACCCGGTAACAAATCGATAAGGACCGCGTAGGGGGCTCCTTGCACGGCAGCGCTGGCGTCGAACAGCCGTACCACAAGCATCCCAGCGATTTTCAGCAGCGCTCCTAGGAATATTCAGACAAGCTCCTACAACTCTTTAACCTCGAATTTAAAGATCCATCTGACAAATAAAACTTGTCAATTTTCAATCTCCGGTCATGCATCGATCGGAACCAGTCCTTGGCGTGCCGATCACCTCGCGTCCTGATAGCAATGGCGTCACGCGTAGTTGCAGGAAGTACCTGCTGACGAATCAGACAATCATTCATTACTCAGTCCTTGAGTTGAAAGTGAAGTACCAATTATCAGGGCTGAAATAATGATTAACAGATACAGAAGCTGGCCGAAAACCAGTTCAGATAGTTGCCGGGCCAAATACGCAGGGCGCAGACACAACAACGCCGCGCTGAATTTCAGGGCGGCGGCGGGAAAAAGGGCATCGTTTGCGGGACCGGACGGCCGTTGCGCGTTTCAGACAACGCGCGGATTCAACCCTTTCAAATGGCGCATTTGCCCCATGCGCCGAGGGTTTGTAAAACTCATTTACGAATCTTCCTACACCTCAAACAGCCTCAACCTGCAACGCAACGCGCTCGCGGCACGGGCATTCGTCCATGTAACGGTGTGCTTCTACAAACTGGTTGAACGCAAACACGGTGGTTTTCAGCGGCACAAGCACGCGATCGGCCGTCAGTTGGTTGATGTCACGCAATGCGCGTTGCAAGGCGACGTGGTCCTGAATGATGCCCAGTTCCGGCTTACCGGTGAAGTTACCGATACAGTGCACAAAGAACTGGATGTTCTTCTGGAACGCTGCACAGGCCGGGAACGGCGTCTGGTTACCGCCTTGCAAACCGTAGAGCACCAGGCTGCCACGGGGCGCCAGCACATCACCGAGCAATGACATCTGCGGGCCGCCCAAGCCATCGAACACCACATCCACGCCGCGGTTATCGGTGAACTTGTTGATTTGCATCAGCAGGTCCTGCTCTTCGGTGACGATGACCTTCTCGGCCCCCAGCGACAGCAGGTATTCACGCTCGGCGCTGTCCTTGGTGGCGGCGATCACGCGCACGCCCAGCGCCTTGCCCAGTTGTACGAACGAAGGGCCGGCACAGTGGCTGGCGTCAGTCACCAGGGCAAATTGGCCGGGTTTGACCCGCGCCAGGTCCATATAGGCAAAGTAGGCGATCAACAGCGGCGTGTAATGCACGCTGGCTTCAATCGGGCTCAGCACATCCGGATAACGGGTCAGCGCCGAGCGCGGCAATACGATTTGCTCGCCATATACCGGGTAATCATTGGGGCTTTCGGCCGGAAAACTGGCCACCTTATCGCCTACCGCCAAGTCATCCACGCCCTCACCGAGGGCCACCACCACACCGGCCATCTCATGGCCAAGGCCGGACGGCAAGCGTGCATGGGAGGACGCCAGGTTCTGGCGCCACAGAATGTCATACCAGCTGATGCCAATCGCTTCGACACGCACCTGCACTTCGCCCGGTGCGGGCTGCGCGGCTGCATGCTCTTCGCATTTGAGCACCTCGGCCGGACCAAACTTGTGAAAACGGATCGTGCGGGACATCGCAAACCTCGTCAAAGTAACCTCTAATGCCATGAACTCTATCTGGGCTTTCCAGGTAAGGCCACCGGTCGCCATTAATAGTCGACATGTCTGTCATTGATTCCGCAACTGAGGCATTTGCCTCAAGTATCGTAGGAAAACTCAATTATCCGGTGCAGAGTACCAGCCTTTCCCCGTAAGATTCATGCCGGTCATTGTTTACATGTGGCCGCTCACGTCAAGTTAGCTGACTCTTCCAGGACACAAGATGAACCGTAACGACCTGCGTCGTGTCGACCTTAACCTCTTGATCGTATTCGAAACCTTGATGCATGAGCGCAGTGTGACCCGCGCCGCCGAGAAATTGTTCCTTGGCCAGCCGGCCATCAGCGCGGCGTTGTCGCGTCTGCGTGGGCTGTTCGATGACCCGCTGTTTGTACGTACCGGGCGCAGCATGGAGCCGACGGCACGTGCCGTGGAAATCTTCGCCCTGCTCTCCCCGGCCCTGGACTCGATCTCCACCGCGGTGAGCCGCGCTGCCGAGTTCGACCCCGCCACCAGCACCGCCGTGTTCCGTATCGGCCTGTCCGACGACGTTGAATTCGCCTTGCTGCCGCAACTGCTCAAACGCCTGCGCGCCGAGGCGCCAGGCATCGTGCTGGTGGTGCGCCGCGTCAACTACATCCTGATGCCAGGCCTGCTCGCCTCCGGCGAAATTTCCATCGGCGTCAGCTACACCGCCGACCTGCCGGCCAACGCCAAGCGCAAAGTGCTGCGCCGCAGCCTGCCAAAACTGCTGCGCGCCGACAGCGTGCCCGGCGCCCTGAGCCTCGACGACTTCTGCGCCCGCCCTCACGCCCTCGTGTCCTTCGCAGGCGACCTGAGCGGGTTTATTGATGAAGAGCTGGAAAAACTCGATCGCAAACGCCACGTGGTATTGGCCGTGCCGCAATTCAACGGGCTGGGCACACTGCTGGCCGGCACCGACATCCTCGCCACCGTGCCGGATTACGCCGCCGAAGCACTGACCTCGGCGGGCGGTTTGCGCGCCGAGGACCCACCGTTGCCGGTGCGCACGTTTGAGCTGCATATGGCGTGGCGTGGGTCGCAGGATAATGATCCGGGGGAGCGGTGGTTGAGGTCGCGGATTCAGATGTTCTTTGGCGACCCTGACAGTCTCTAGGCGTCTTCTGGAGGGCTCGAATGCAACTGCCAGAGCAACGCCGACGGTTTGGCAGTCACAGCGCCGGGGCAACGGGCATGGCAATACGGGTGCGCCGCTCATTCAGGGCAAATACCGTCATCGCCAGCGCCGCAATCGCGCCGGGGATCGCAAAGACCATGAAATTCAGTTGCAGAGGCAGTTCGATCGCCATCAGCGCGCCGCCCAACAGCGGGCCGACAATCGCGCCATTGCGACCGATGCCGGACGCCCAGCCCAGGCCCGTGGCGCGAATCGACAAGCCGTAAAGCTGCGCAGCCCCCGCGTACAGCAGGATCTGCGTACCAATGGTGGTGGCGCCCGCGACGAAGATCAGCAGGTACAGAACCGGCATCGGGCTGTTGATGCCCAGCAGGCTGATCGAGACCATGGCCGCGGCGAAGAAGCAGATCACGACTTTCACCAGATTCAGGCGGTCGCCCAAACGGCCGCCGAGCAGCGCCCCGGCCATGCCGCCCAGGTTCAGCGCGATCAGGAACGACAGGCTCGACCCCAGGCTGTAACCGGCGCCGGCCATCAGCTTGGGCAGCCATGAACTCAATGCGTAGACCATCAGCAGGCAGCAGAAAAACGCGACCCAGATCATCGCCGTACGTACCGCCAGGCCATGGCGGAACAGCTCTACCACCGAGGCGCCTTTACCGTTGCTGTCGACGATCACCAGTGCATCGTCGACCTCGATCCTGGTGCCTGGCGACAACCGATTAAGCAGCGCGCGAGCCTTGTCTTGTTGGCCCTGGCGGATCAGGAAGCCGATGGATTCTGGCAGCCAGTACACAATCAGTGGCAACAGCAGCAGCGGAATCACCGCCACAAAAAACATCGACTGCCAACCGTAGGCCGGCAGCATGAAAATCCCCACGCTGGCGGCGAGCATGCCGCCCAGGGAATAGCCGCTGAACATGAAGGCCATCAAGGTACTGCGCAATTTCTTCGGCGCGTATTCGTTGATCAGCGCCGCCGCGTTGGGCATCAACCCGCCGCAGCCGAGCCCGGCGATAAAACGGCAGATACCGAACTCGGTTGGGCTGCTGGCAAAGCCATTGATCACGGTGGCCAGACTGAACAGGGTGAAACAGAACACGATGCCTTTCTTGCGCCCGAAACGGTCCGCCAGGGTGCCGAAAATCAACGCGCCGAACATCATGCCGAACAGCGCATAGCTGCCCAGGGCGCCAGCCTGCAACGGCGTCAGCCCCCACTCGCGCATGATTGACGGCAGGACCACGCCGTAGATAAACAAGTCATAGCCGTCAAAGATCAACAGCAAGGCACACAGGCTCACGATCAACCAGTGGAAGCGGTTGAACGGGGCATTATCGATAATCGAATGGACATCATGGCTACGCATGGCAGTGCTCTCTTTATTGTTGTTGTGAGTCAGTGTCATCTGATGGAAAAAGCCTTAGCCGAGGTCGCCGCCGCCCACCGGCAAGGTCACGCCGGTGATGTAGGAGGCCTCGTCGCAGGCCAGGAACAGAATCGCGCCAGCTTGTTCGTCGATGCTGCCGTAGCGTTTCATCGGGCTGCTGTCGAGGGTCTGGTCGACGATCTGCTGGTACCACACACGCTCTTGCTCGCTCTGCGGCTGGCTGTTGCGCGGGATCCGCCGTGGCGGTGCCTCGGTGCCGCCGGGCGCGGTGGCGTTGACCCGGATCCCGCTGCCGGCAGTCTCCAGGGCCAGGCAGGCCGTCAAGGCATTCACGCCGCCCTTGGCCGCGCCATACGGCACGCGATTGACCCCACGCGTCGCCACGGAAGACACGTTGACGATGGCGCCCGCGCCCTGCTCCAGCATGTAGGGCAGCACGCAATGGCAGCACCACAACGTAGGGAACAGCGAGCGGCGCACTTCGGCCTCGATTTCAGCCTCGGCGTAATGCTCGAAGGGCTTGGCCCAAATGGTCCCGCCGACGTTGTTGACCAGCACGTCGATGCGCCCGAAACGCGCCGTGGCGGCGGCCATCACCCGCGCGCACTCGCTGTAGTGTTCCAGGTCGGCGGTCAGCAGCAGCGCTCGCTCATGCTGCAATTCATGCACCAGCTCGGAGCGATCCACCGCGACCAGCCAGGCGCCCTCCTCCAGCAAGCGCTCGGCGACACGCCGGCCGATCCCTTGGGCAGCGCCGGTGACCAGCGCGACCTTGTTGTTAAACCGTTGAGTCATGCGGCAGTCCTCAGGCGGCATCGCACGTGGCGACGGCGTTAGCGGTGAATTTCTCGTAATGGAAGCTGGCCGGGGTCACGCCCTGCTGCTTGAAGTGCTCGCGCACCGCATCGACCATCGGCGGCGGACCGCACAGGTACACGTCGACATCGCCGCCATTGAGGGCTTCGTCGGCCATGTGCTGGGTCACATAGCCCTGGCGCGGGTGAGTGGTGTGCGGATCAGCCACGCAGGTCACCAGGTTGAAGTCGGGCAAACGCGCGGAAAAAGCCTGCAACGCCTCGACCATCACCAGGTCCTGATCGCGCGTTACGCCGTAGATCAACCGGATTGGGCGGGTTTCCTGGCGCTGCGCGAGCACTTCAAGCATCGACAGGAACGGCGCCAGGCCGGTACCACCGGCCAGTAACAGCAGCGGCCGCGCCACCTCACGCAGGTAGAAACTCCCCAGCGGGCCGGTAATCGCCACGCGGTCGCCGGGCTGGGCGTGCTCCAGCCAGCTGCTCATCAACCCGCCGGGCACGTGCTTGATCAGGAAGCTGGCGTGCGTGTCGCCCGGGCGACTGCTGAAGGAGTAAGCGCGTGTCTGCCCACTGTCGGGCACGCTGATATTCACGTACTGGCCGGGCAGGAATACTGGCGCCTGGTCCAGCTCGAAACTCACCTGCAGCGCGGCATCGGCATGTCGGGTGATGCCGGCCAGCGTCGCGGCAAACTGCGTGGTGCCGGTCTTGCAGGCGCTGGACGGCACCGGCACGGCGATCACGCAGTCGGACTGCGGCACCATCTGGCAGGTCAGTACCTGGCGCGCCTGCGCTTCGTCGGCGCTCAGCGCGTCGTCGATATAGTCGTCGCCCAAGTCGTAGGCGCCGGTTTCACAGCGGCATTTGCAGGTGCCGCACACACCGTCCGAGCAGTCCATGGGCAGGTTGATGCGTTGGCGGAAGGCGGCATCGAGCACCTTTTCCCCCACCTTGCAGTCGATGAAGCGGGTCACCCCATCTTCGAAGTTCAGAGCAATGGCATACGTCATGGCGGTGTCCTCAGATATGGTAGATGTCGATGACCTGGTGGATGTAGTCGTTTTTCAGCACCACCTTCTTGCACGTGATCAGCGGCTGCTCGGCACGGATGTCGAGGCGATAGAAGGAGGTACCGAAATAACTGTCGGTGGTTTTGTAGCGGTGGCTGAGGGTGTGCCAGTTGAAACGCAGGTCCACCTGCGAGCCATCGTCGGCCAGCACTTCGAGGTTGCACAGCATGTGCACGGTGCGTGGCTCGGGCGTGCTGGCGCTGGAGCGCTCGGTCTTGATGCGGAAGATGCGGTCTTCCAGGCCGTCACGGCTGGGGTAGTAGATCAGCGAGATTTCGCGCTGCGGGTCTTCGGTGAGGGTGTCGTGATCGTCCCAGGCGGGCATCCAGAACTCGGCCTTGGGCGAATAGCAGGCCAGCCAGTCATCCCATTGGCGGTCGTCGAGCAGGCGCGCTTCACGGTAGAGAAAGTCCAGCAGGTGCTCACGGGCAAGGCTCATGGCTGCACCTCGCGGTCGCTGGCAATCAGCCCTTGCTGTTCGCGCTCGATCGCACGCTGCAGGCTTTGGGCCCAGTGCGCATGCTGGCGCACAAACAAGCCCTCGTCCTCGGTCTTGACCCCGCTGAGCTGCGGTTGCATACCCATGGCCAAGGCATTCTCATCAGCCCCTTCCACCCACTGTTTGGCGCCACGGCTGAGGTCATTCCACAGGGTGCTCGCGCCCTGGTAACCGGTCTGGCAGGCGCGGAACTCCTCGAGGTCATCCGGGGTGCCCATGCCGCTGACGTTGAAGAAGTCTTCGTACTGGCGAATCCGCGTGGCGCGCTCCTGGGCGCTTTCGCCGATGGGCGCCATGCAATAGATGGTCACTTCGGTTTTATCCACGGCGAGGGGGCGCACCACGCGGATCTGGGTCGAGAACTGGTCCATCAGGTACACATTGGGGTAGAGGCAGAGGTTGCGGGTCTGGTCGACGATAAAGTCGGCGCGCGCCTGGCCCAGGCGTTCGGCCAAGGCCTCGCGGTGAGCGTGCACCGGACGCACTTCGGGGTTGAGCAGGCGCGTCCACAGCAGGATATGCCCGTGGTCGAAGGCGTAGACGCCGCCCAGGCTTTTCGACCAGCCATTGGCGTCGACGGTGCGCGTGCCTTCGGCCTCGTAGTTGCGCCGGCCCATGGTCGCCGAGTAGTTCCAGTGCACCGAGCTGACGTGGTAACCGTCGGCGCCGTTTTCGATTTGCAGCTTCCAGTTGCCGTCATAGACATAGGATGAGCTGCCGCGCAGCACCTCCAGGCCCAAAGGCGCCTGGTCGACCATCTGGTCGATGATCACGCGGGTTTCGCCCAGGTAATCGCGCAGTTCCGGCACCGCATCGCTGAGGCTGCCGAACAGGAAACCGCGGTAGTTTTCAAAGCGCGCCAGGCGCTTTAGGTCATGGGAGCCGTCGCAGTCGAAGCTGTCCGGGTAGGCGCCGGTCTTGGCGTCCTTGACCTTGAGCAGCTTGCCGGCGTTGCTGAACGTCCAGCCATGGAAGGGGCAAGTGAATGAGCCCTTGTTGCCTTGTTTGCGCCGGCACAGCATGGCGCCGCGATGCGCGCAGGCGTTGACCAGGCCATGCAGCGCGGCGTGTTTGTCACGGGTGATGACCACCGGCTGGCGGCCGATCCAGGTGGTGAAGTAATCGTTGATCTCGGGCACCTGGCTTTCATGGGCCAGGTAGATCCAGCCGCCTTCGAAGATGTGTTTCATCTCCAGGGCAAACAGGTCGGGGTCGGTAAAGATGTCGCGGCGGCAGCGGAACACTCCGGTGGCGGGGTCTTCCTGTACGGACTCGCGCAATTGGCCGGCGAGTCGGTCGAGTGTACTGATCATGGGGCGGGCCCTCCGTTGTTCTTGTATCAGGCGCCCTCACCGTACGTGTTCGCCCTGCGCGTCAATATCCGCTGCCTGCACATCGTTATCCGCCCGGCGCACGTCGCTTAACGATGGCGTTTGAAGGTCTGCGACGGCAGTTCGCCGAAGCATTTGCGATAGGCCTCGGCAAACCGCCCCAGGTGCATGAAGCCATGGTCCAAAGCCACCTCGGTCACGCTGCGCGTGCTGCGCAGTTGCAAGTGTGCGTGTACCCGTTCGAGCTTGCAGCGGCGTACATAGTCGCGCGGCGACAGCCCCACCTGGCGCGCAAACAGGCTGTACAGCGAACGTTCGCTGACGTTGGCCACCGCCATCAACTGCTCGACGCTGATGTCATCGCCCAGGTGCTGCTGGATAAATTCGCGCACCGCTTCAAACCCACCGCCGTGGGCCGCCTGGGGGATCACCCGCAACACATTGCTGCCCAGCAATGCCAGCAGCTTGTTGGCCACGATGCGTTCATACAGACCCTGCGTGTGGGGCTCGGCAGCGTTTTCCGCCTCATGGCAGATCAGCCCGAGCAACGGCAGGAAGCCGCCCATTTCACTGAGCGCGTGGCGGGCCGTCGCGAAGCGGATACCCACCTGCGGCAGGCTCCAGTGCTGCTCCAGGCAGGCGTTTTCCAGCAGGCGCACCGGCAGTTTGATGATGAATTTCTCGCAGTCGGCGGAATAGGTCAGGTCTACCGGGTCGTCCGGGTTGATCAGCAGGATTTCCCCCGGCCCGAACACGTCATCCTCACCACGGGAGCTGGAGCGGCAATGCCCGCTCAACAGGATCTGCAGGTGATAGATGGTCTCCAGCGCCACCGATGTGACCCGTACCGGTGCGCCGTAGCTGATGCGGCACAGGTCCAGGCTGGCGAAGGTGCGATGGCTGATACTCGCCCGGGGCCGGCCCTTGGGAGGCAGGCGAATGCAGTGGCTGCCCACGTGCTGGTTGACGTAGTCCGACACCGCGTAGGCATCGGCGCCCCGAAAAATCTGGCTGCGCTCACTCAATAGCACGGTCATGGTTGCGCCTCTTTTATAGTTATTGGGCTCAGGCTGACGCGTGGGTACGGGGGCGTCCAATATGGATAAAGTCTGAAGGGATACCCTGGAGGTATTGTCGGGCGTTCTGCGCCAGGGTTTCAGCGGTGCGCCGGGGCGCGCAGGGCTTGCGGTGAGCATGGCGTGCTAAAACTTTGAAACAATACGCTTGGCCGGATTGGACGGCCGCTCGGGTACCTAGCGATACCCCCGCGCCTGAACATCGAACAACTCGGCATAGCGCCCACCCGCCGCCATCAATTGGTGATGGCTGCCCTCCTCCAGGATTCGCCCGCCGTCCAGCACGATGATGTGGTCGGCATTGCGCACGCTGGAGAATCGATGGGAAATCAACAACGTCATGCGGCCCTTGGCGTGTTCGCGAAAATGCTCGAACACCGCCGCCTCGGCGCCGGCGTCCAGCGCAGCCGTCGGCTCGTCAAGAATCAGCAGGTCCGCCTCCTGGCGCATATACGCGCGTGACAAGGCGACTTTCTGCCATTGCCCACCCGACAACTCCTGGCCGCCAAGCCAGCGCCCTAACTGTGTGCCGTAGGTTCTGCTCAGGCGCTCGATGAATTCGGCGGCCACCCCCTGGGTAGCGGCAGTGCGCCAGCGCGCCTCGTCGTTCAGCGCATCGACGTCACCCACGCCAAGGTTCTCGCCGACGGTCATCTGGTAGCGGATGTAATCCTGAAAAATCACCCCGATGCGCTGGCGCAGTGTCTGTTCATCCCAGTCTTGCAAGTCGCTGCCATCCAGCAGAATGCGCCCCGCGTGCGGTGTATACAGGCGCGTGAGCAGTTTGATCAGGCTGGTTTTGCCCGAGCCATTCTCGCCCACCAGGGCCAGGCTTTGCCCCGGCGCCAAGTGCAGGTTGATGTCAGTCAATGCCGGCCGCTCAGCGCCGGGGTAACTGAAGCCCACGTGCTCGCAGCGCAGACCGTCGCCGGGACGCGCGCCCTGGGTAAGCCGGCCACGCGGCACGACCACGGGGGTTAGCAGGTACTCATAAAGGTCCGACAGAAACAGACTGTCGTCATACAGGCCGGCAATCGCGCTGAGGCTGGCGGTGATCGCACTTTGCCCCTGCTTGAACAGCACGATGTACATGGTCATCTGGCCCAGGCTGGTCTGGCCGCGCACGGTGTCCAGCACCACCCAGGCGTAAGCCACATAAAACGCCGCGGTGCCCAGCAGGCCCAGGGCAAAGCCCCAGGCATCCCGGCGCACCGTCAACTGGCGGTCTTCGGTGTACAAGCGCCGGGCGTTGTCGCGGTAGCGCTTGAGGAACAGCGGCGCCAGGCCGAACAGTTTGACCTCTTTGGCGTGGGTTTCGTGGGACAGCAGCGATTCCAGGTAATTCTGCTGACGGGTCTCGGGCGCGCGCCGGTGGAACAGGCGAAACGCATTGCCCGAGAAATGCGTCTCGGCGAAGAACACCGGTAACGCGCCGACCACCAGAATCACCAGCGCCCACGGCGAAAAGTGCACCAACAGCACGGCAAAGCTGATCAGCGAGATCAGGTTCTGCACCAGCCCCAGGCCCTTGGTGACCAGGCTCAGCGGCCGTGTCGACGCGCCCTGGCGCACGCGCACCAGCTTGTCGTGGAACTCGGCGTCTTCAAATTGCAGGAGTGAGAGGGTCTGGGCTTTCTCCAGAATCATCAGGTTGACCTTCACCCCCAACTGCACCCGCAGCAACGATTGCTGCATGGACAACGCACGCTGGGCGGCGGCCAGCAGCGCCAACACGCCCGCCTCGGCCAGCACGTACTGCATCACCGGCCACACGGGCGCCTGGCTGCCGGCGGCATGAATCTGCATCGCGTGCACCACGCCATCGACAATGCGCTGGCCGATCCAGGCAGCCAGCGCAGGCAACAGACCGGCAATGATGGTGGCCAACAGCAGGCCTATGAATAAGGGCCGCGACGTGCCCCACACCAGCTTCAGTGCCCGGCGCGCCTGGATGGAAAACGCGCTCAATCGATTCAACAGCACCATGAATGGCATGGACTCCGTGTGGGGGGCTGGGGTGAGACGGGTGGATTATGGCAGGCGATGGCGTTGCGCACATCCAACGACGAGGCAACGGGAGATTAATTAAAACAGAAGAAAAAAGGCGCTCCGCAGAGCGCCATAAACACACTTATTGCAGGCTTACTTGACGCTGGTCTGGCTTGCCGGCAGTACCGATCTCAATACGTTTTGGCTTGGCTTCTTCGGGTATAACCCGAAGCAGCTCGATGGCTAACAGGCCGTGGGTGAGCGCTGCACCTTGCACTTCGATATGGTCAGCCAGCCGGAAGGACAAGCGGAAGGCGCGTTGCGCTATCCCTTGGTGCAGGTAAGTCACCTTCTCGTCGTTTTCACGTTTTCCACCAGAAACGCTCAATACGCCATTTTCAACCTGAATGTCTATGTCCTCCTCAGTAAGCCCTGCCACTGCAATCACAATGCGGTATTGATCCTCACCATGCTTCTCCACGTTATGCGGTGGATAGGTATTACCAGCCTCACTACGAAGCGCTGATTCAAACAGGTCGTTGAAGCGATCAAAACCCACAGACTGACGAAACAGAGGGGCCAAAGAAAGAGTAGTAGCCATAGTAAATCTCCTGAGTGTTCTCCAAGTGATTTAAGACGCGACCCGTTTGCGGCATCGCGTAGAACCGAAAATAGGTGCTACCAAAACGTTTTCAAGAGCCCCTCGAAAAATTTTTTCAACTCGATTGTTTAGGCAGGCGGAGCCCGATCCTGCGTGGCTCCGGGTAGGTAGATGCAGTACTCACTGATCAGAGGCGAGCAGCTTTTTAACTTCGGCAATGATCAAGTCGATGTTGAATGGTTTCGACACTACCGCATCAAACAGATCCGATCTCTGCATACCGATGTGTGCCTGAGCACCGCTCATCAAGATGATCGGCAATTGATTAGCGCACGGGAGGGCTCGAACGGCTGTGGCAAATTCCAGGCCGTCCATAACAGGCATCATAAAGTCGGTGATGATCAAGGCAGGCCTTTCTCTATCCAGCACTTCCAGTCCTTTTCGACCATTGCTGGCAGTCACCACCATGAACCCCTCATCCTCCAGCGCGAAGCTGAGAATGTCAGCGATCAAATACTCGTCATCGACGACCAGGATGGTGGTCATGTTAATTCAACCCACTCAAAAGCTTAAGAAAGTGAACCGGGCGATGTCTCAGTGGGGGCTGAAGGTTCATGTCTCGAAGCCTTTTTCAGGAAAACATCGCGATCTTGGATGACAACCTCAAATCTGGAGGGGTCATAAGAGCTATCTCGTACCTTAAGAATGGAAAGCGTCCTGCTTAGTTCAGAGTGATTCTCAGAGAAACGCATCAGCATCAAGTTATCGACGATGCTGGACAGGTCAGAGTTTGGCGCGCTGACCTCGGAGCCAAATAGATCACGCATTTCCCAGGACGCGAATACGGTTACGCCCCTGGATCGCAGTTCATTCATCAGCGCACTGAAGAAGTCAGTAGTTCGCGCCGGGTTTGTAGAGACTCGGGTCATACCGCTGAGGCTATCGATGAACAGGCGCTTGATGCCCTTTTCTTCTACAAGACTCAACAGGCGAGCGCCCAACCCATCCAGTAACCCCTCAGTCGTCGGCTGCCAGGCAATGCTCAGGGCGCCGCTGTTCTCCATGCCTTGGATATCGATACCCAATGATTGGCCTTTGAGTCGCAACCGTTGCGGGCTTTCATAAAAGCCAAAATGCAGTCCCGGAGCCTCCACCGTCGACTCGGCCAGAAATTTCAGGCCCAGCGTCGTTTTACCAATGCCGGAGGGGCCCATGACCAGAGACACGCTGGAACTGTAAAGGCCGCCACCCAATATGCCGTCCAGCGAACCAATGCCACTGGCGATACGCGTCATGTCGGCGCTGTCGGGGGCGGATGGGTGGCTATAAAGGCTTTCGAGACGAGGGTAAACCACCAAGCCATTGTCGGTAATCTCACACTCATGAAGGCCTGTCAGTGCTCCACTGCCGCGAGTTTTACGCAGTTGAATACGACGTACCGAGCGAGTGCCAAATAGCTCTTCGCCCATTTCAATGACGCCATCAACCATGGTGTGTTCAGGGCTGCCGTCGTCGAGACGGGAGCTGGTCAGAAACAGCACCGTGCAACCCGCGAAAGCAGCGTGCCCTTGCAACTCGGAAATGAATTTCTTGGTGTCGATGTGCGAGTCGGCTTTTGAGCGAGCATTAAGCAAGCCGTCTACCACCATCACTGTAGCTTTTTGTCGACTTATCTCGCGCCGAAGCAGTTTTACCACCTCGTCCAGCCCTTCGTTTTCCAACGTATCAAACGCGCTGACAAACTGAATGTCGGCGCCCACTTTGGACGCGTCGAAAAAGCTCAGAGTAGAAAGAAACTGAAAAAGACGGTCGTGTGACTCGGCCAGCAGTGTGGCGACCAGAACCCGGCCTCCATTGTTCGCATGATGGAACCCAAGTTGGTTGGCCAGGATCGTTTTGCCAGACCCTGGTCGCCCCTGGATTATGTAGGAGGCGCCCGCGACAAGCCCTCCCTTGAGCAGAGCGTCGAGCCCTTCAATTCCACTTTGGAGGCGTTTTAGCTTTTCCACAATGCGACCCTGATCTGAAAAACAGGCTGTTTAAGCCGAGTGGTGGGAATGCTAACGCCATTTACGCTTTAGAGCCATTCAGACCTGAAGCATGGTGGGCGAATCAGCGGGGATGGAGTTCCAGATCGTGTCTCCCCATGCACCCATTCGCAGGTAGCGGCGGTAAAGACCTCACCTTGACCTTGTGGAAGTGCACCACCATGCCGACCCCGCACCTATGCAAATCGACACGAGTGTGACTAAGGTCGGGCGCCAGTCGGATGGCGGGCGGCAACTTCAGAAGCACGCAAGGTCGCACTGGGCGGCAGATATCTCATAGGGGCGGTATCCAGCGAGTCATCGGAAAGGCGCGTACATGAACGTTAACTCATGCAGCAGCCAAACTTACTGTAAACGTCGCCTCCCTGACGGGACAGTGGCTCAATTGACACTGAATGCTCAATGATGGGGAGGCTTTTCGGTGTACTGGATCCGGAAGGCCAACAGGGCGATGAGCCTTTACTCCTTGGCCCTCAGCACAACAATCCCCGGCGTGTTAGCCACATACGTAAGAAACGGCGAATCCACCACCTTCTGGCTGCCTGAATGCGAGGACGCATTGCGCAGTACGGGGCCTTTGTCCGTCATGATAAAGAACCCCACATGGGTCACATCCAGCCCGGCCAAGGGCGTATAGATGCCAATAAAATCGCCCTCGTGCAGGCGATTGATGACCTTCTTATCGATAAAACCGGCGGGAATGTAGGTGACCGTACGCTGGACCACCGGCAGGCCAGGCAAGTAGGTACTGCCGTCGGCTTTTTGGTTGAGGCGTTTTTCGCGGCGAACGGCATGGGCACTTATCTGCGCGGTGATGTCTTGCGCCGGTTTATACGTGCCGCTGTAGGCCCAATCCGTGTAGAAGTGCTTACGGCTCAGAAAGTCGAGATCGCCATCAACATAACGCGTGCGCAACAGGTTTTTCATAAAGTCGGGTTGTGCTGCTGATCGTCGCAGGGCCTCGACGTAATCCAGGTAGGTAAAGCAATCCAGGCCTCGAAAATCGACCACCAACTGTTCGGGCGTGCTCAGTGAGCCCTGTAACTTGTTGGCAACATAGGGCGTGCCTAAAAAGGCCTCCGAGATCAGGCCGATCTGTTGGCCCGCGGGAAGCAACCGGTAGTTTGGACGCTCATGGAGAATCGCATTGAGCTTCTCAACGGTGTAAGGATCCAGCGGTGCATCGAGCGTCAGCGGCGCGTTTGGCTGACGTTCGAACGCATGGCTTCCAGTGGTTGCGCCCGACGAGCCGCAACCCGCCAACAGCATCGACATCAAGATAAAAACATAGGGTGTGCGCATCTGACTCTTCACTTATCCAAGGGGCATCCGATCATACCTGCCAGCGCAAGTCAGCCGTGGCCGGCGCTCAAGCGCTCCCACAAAAAGCCGTAGACCAGCGCTTTCATGTACGCACTCTGGGCATTATCCGCTGCGCCGCCGTGGCCGCCTTCGATGTTTTCGTAGTACGTCACGTCCTGGCCGGCATCGATCATTTTGGCCGCAAGTTTACGGGCATGGGCCGGGTGTACGCGGTCATCGCGGGTCGAGGTGGTGAACAGCACCGGCGGATAGGTCTTGGCCGGGTCGAACAGGTGGTAGGGTGAAAACGTCTGGATGTAGGCCCATTCTTCAGGCACGTCCGGGTTGCCGTACTCTTCCATCCACGAGGCGCCTGCCAGCAAATGGTGATAGCGCTGCATGTCGAGCAACGGCACCTGGATGACGACGGCTGCGAACAGCTCGGGGTATTGGGTGAGCATGTTGCCGGTCAACAGGCCGCCATTGCTGCCACCTTGCACGGCCAGGTGTCGGGGCGAGGTGATCTTGCGGTTGATCAGGTCTTGCGCCACTGCGGCAAAATCCTCATAGGCGCGCGCACGCTTGTGCTTGAGCGCCGCCTGATGCCAACGCGGGCCGTATTCGCCGCCGCCGCGAATATTCGCGACGGCATACACACCGCCTTTGGACAGCCAGGCGCGGCCCAGCCCGCCGGAATACTCCGGGCACAGCGACACTTCAAAACCGCCATAACCGTAGAGCAAGGTCGGCGCGTTGGCGTTGTACTGCAAGCCCTGTTCGTGCACCAGGAAATACGGCACGCGGGTGCCATCTTTGGACACGGCAAAATGCTGAGCAACCACATGCCGGCTCGCCTCGAAGAACGCCGGCATGGCTTTGAGCACTTCGGGTTGCGCCCCAAGCTCGACCAGTGACAGCGTGACCGGCGTGAGAAAACCTCGGGTGACCATCCACACGGCGTCGCTGTCATCGCTGTCGACGGCGCTCACATCCACGGTCGCCATCGCCGGCGCGCCGATAAATGCGCTGCGTGCCCAGCCTTGTGGGCCTGGCGTCAGCACGCTGAGGCGGTTTCTGACGTCCTCCAGCACGTTGAGTACCAAGTGGTTGCGGGTCCAGTCCATGCCGGCCAGTGAGGAGCTGTCCGATGGCACGAACAACAGGTCGAAATCCCGCGCGCCGGCCATGAAGCGTGCAAAGTTGATCGCCAGCAACGAGCCGGCCACGTAGCCATCACCCACCGTCCAATCATCACGCAATTGCAGGAGCAACCAGTCTTTGTGCACCGACTTGTCGGCCGAGTTCGGCGCGTCGATTTTGCTCAGCGTGCCATCCGGGGCGCGCAGGTACAGCTCGTTGTTGTAGAACGCCAGGGTGCGGCTGACGAAATCACGCTCGTAGCCCGGTGTGCTGTCGTGCATCGCCGCGATATACATATCGTCGTGCCGGCCTTCGTAGACGATCGTCGCGGCACTCAGGGGCGTACCGCGCTGCCATTGCTTGACGATGCGCGGGTAACCCGAGCGGGTCATGCTGTCTGCACCGAAGTCGGTAAACACATACACGTTGTCGTGGTCGATCCAGCCCAGCCCACCCTTGGATTCGGGCAACTCGAAGCCGTCTTTGACCCAGGCTTTTTCGACCAGGTCGAATTCGCGCGTGACACTCGCGTCCGCGCCGCCCCGGGACAGTGCAACCAAGGCGCGTTGATAGCCAGGGTGCAGGCAGTCGGCGCCGTGCCATACCCAATTCTCACCTTCCAGGGCATTCAACGCGTCGATATCCAGCACGGTTTCCCAGGCCGGTTGCGCCTTGCGATATTGCGCAAGCGTGGTACGCCGCCACAGGCCGCGAGGGTGGGCGGCGTCGACCCAGAAGTTGTAATAGTGGGCGCCGATTTTTTCCACGTAGGGGATGTTGCTGTCCGAGTCGAGCACCGCCAGCAGGTCGGCCTGCATCGCCTTGAAAGGCGCGGATTCGGCGAGTCGGGCGTGGGCCTTGAGGTTTTGTGCGCGCACCCAATCCAGCGCCTGCGTGCTGTCGACGTCTTCCAGCCAAAGGTAAGGATCGTCGCCCGTGGAAGGCGGTGTCGGGAGGTTTGGCATCTGCGCATCCTGTGGAAAATTTGTTCGGAAAATCAAGGAGTGTCACTCAACCGCGCCCAACCCTGCAACCAGCACCTCCACCACCGCACGCACCTTGGGCAGCGCATAGCGGTTTTTGACCCAGGCCACACTGATGCCCATGCCGACACTGGCCAACTGCGGCAAGACTTGCACCAGCGAGCCGTCCTGCAAGTGTTGCTCAACCAGCCACGACGGCAGTTGCGCGATACCGCAGCCGGCCAGCGCAGCCAACTTCAGCCCGGCGCCATGGCCGATCACCAGTTGCGGCTGCACGTGGCTGTGCAGTGTCGCGCCATGTTCGCCGGCGTGCTGCCAGTGGCTGACGCGACCATCGACCCAGCCGTAGGCAATGCACTGATGCTGTTCAAGGTCACGCTCGGACTGTGGCGTGCCGTGGCGAGTGAGATACGCAGGGGACGCACATAAAACATGCCACTCTCGGGTAAGTAACTGGTGCCCTACCGTCTCCGGCCAGGCCGGGTCGTCGCCGATGTGCACGACGATATCCACGCCTTCCTTGAACGGATCGACAAAGCCATCAGAGAAGGAGATGTGCGGGGTCAGCAATGGATGAGTGTTCAGCCACGGCAGCAGGATCGGCAGCACCTGCGCCTGGCCAAAGGCGCCGGGCAGGTCAATGCGCACACGCCCGCGCAGTTCGGTGTTTTCAGCCTGCAATGCCCATTCGGCTTCTTCCAGGTCGGTTAATACGCCGGTGCAGGTGCGCAGGTAGGCAACGCCGGCATCGGTCAGCGACAACCTGCGCGTGGTGCGGTGGAACAGTCGGGCACCCAGACGGGCTTCCAGGCGCGCAATGCTTTTACTCACGGCCGAGGCGGTCAGGTTCATTTTCTCGGCGGTCGCGGTAAAGCTGCCGTGCTGCGCGACACAGACAAATACATCGATGCCCTTCAGGCGCTCTGAAGAAAACATGCACAGCCCTTATTCATGAATTGAGTTCCTGTGTCTGGATAAAAACCATCCTAAATCAGAACTCGGTTCAAAGGTAAGCTGCTTGTACTCTGATAAATGGACTCTGAGGCTCGAATGCTGGCCACGCTGAAAAACTACCCCGCCACCCTCAACCTGCTATTGAGCGCCTCGCTGATACTGACGCTCGCCCGCGCAATCACCCTGCCCTACCTGGTCATCTATTTGTCGAGCCACTTTGGCTTGAGCATCGCCGATATCGGCTTGGTGATCGGCAGCACACTGATCATCGGCTCGCTGCTGAGCCTGTATGGCGGCTTTCTGGTGGATCGGATGAGCAGTTACCGGCTTATCCTGCTCTTCTGCGGTGTGTTCACGCTGGGCTTTCTCGGCGCCCCTATCGCGCCTGCGCTCTGGCTGTTTTACCTGTGCCTGGTGTTGGTGAACCTGGCGTATGCGGTGATTGATATCGCGGTAAAAGCCGGGTTTGGCAGCCTGCTCCCCGTTGATCAGCGCAGTGAAGCGTTTTCGATCAAATACACGCTGACCAATATCGGTTATGCCGTCGGGCCGTTCCTGGGCGCGGGGTTGGCCGCCGTGGATGCCAGCCTGCCGTTTCTGATGTCAGCCGGGCTGGGTGCCGGGTTCTTGTTTATTTACTTCGTGTGGGGCGACAGGCGTTTGGAGACGGCCCAAGCAAACCAGCCACCCGTAGCGTTCCTGGCGGTCGCCACACTGCTGCTGCGCGATTACCGCCTGGTGTGCTTTACCCTCGGCGGACTTCTCAGTGCCGTGGTATTCGGCCAGTTCACGGCCTACCTCTCGCAGTACCTGATCGTCACCACTACACCTCAGGAGACCTACCGGATCATCAGCACGATCGTGGCCACCAATGCCCTGACAGTTATCAGCTTGCAATACAGCCTCGGCAAGCGGATTTCCCCGCGCGACCTGAATCGGTGGCTTGCCGCTGGCCTGAGCCTGTTTATTGTCGGGCTGGGCGGGTTTGCGCTGTCGACCACGCTGCTGATGTGGGTGCTGTCGATGGCGATTTTCACCCTTGGCGAAATTATCGTGTTCCCGGCCGAATACATGTTCATCGATAACATCGCGCCCAATCACCTGCGCGGCATGTACTACGCCGCGCAGAACCTGGGCAATGTCGGCGCGGCGTTGGGGCCGGTGTTGTGTGGGTGGGTGTTGGCTACGCAGCCGGCGTACAGCATGTTTTATATGTTGGTGGTTTTTGTTGTGGCGGGCGGGTTGATGTACTTTTTGGGAGGGCTGACTGCTAGTAAGCGTGGCAGCCTGACGCCACCGTAAGACGTTTGAAGGAGTGGATTCATCTTGTTGCGAGGCAACGACAGCGGGTTGTGAGCCTCGTTCCTTGCACGCTACGCAATACACCTTTGTCATCACGCCTATTGATAGCTCCCTAACGAAAACGCCATTCTAGAGGGCTCGCCTCTCGCTTATATCATTCCGAATGATAGTTACCTTTGTTTCATTCGATTCGTGACATAGCACCTCGCCGCGCATGATCCGCCCATCTCAAATACATTGGCGGATGCACCTCATGGAACAGTCACTCAAACACTTGCGCTTCCCCTTGGCGATTTTGGCCGTTGTGGTGATGAGCGCCTGCGGTAAGACCCCGGATCAAGCGGCCGCCATGCCCCCCGCGAAAATCAGTGTGGCCAAGGTGCTGGAACAGCCGGTCAACGAGTGGGATGAATTCACCGGTCGCCTGGAAGCCCCGGAAACCGTGCAAATTCGTCCGCGCGTATCCGGCCAGATCGACCAGGTGGCCTTCACCGAAGGCGCTCTGGTGAAGAAAGGCGACCTGCTGTTCCAGATCGACCCGCGCCCGTTCCAGGCTGAGGTGCGCCGCCTCGAAGCCCAGCTCGCACAAACCAAAGCCGCCGCCAGCCGTAGCGATAACGAAGCGCAACGTGGCGAGCGTCTGCGCCAGAGCAATGCGATCTCCGCTGAACTGGCTGACTCGCGCACCACCGCCGCCCAGGAAGCCCGCGCCGCTGTCGCCGGGATCCAGGCGCAGTTGGACCTGGCCAAGTTGAACCTGAGTTTTACCCGCGTGACCTCGCCGATCAGTGGCCGCGTCAGCCGTGCGGAAATCACCGCCGGCAACCTGGTGACCGCCGACACCACGCCGCTGACCAGCGTGGTCTCTACCGACAAGGTTTACGCCTACTTCGACGCCGACGAGCGCGTGTACCTCAAGTACACCGAGCTGGCTCGCGAAGGCCGCCGTGGCGCGACCACTCCTGTGTACCTGGGCCTGTCCAACGAAACCGGCAACCCGCACCTGGGCCAGATGAACTTCGTCGACAACCAGGTCAACCCGGCCACTGGCACCATCCGTGGTCGCGCCGTGTTCGATAACAGCAAGGGCGAATACACCCCGGGCCTGTATGCCCGCTTGAAGTTGGTCGGCAGCGGCACCTACTCCGCCGTGCTGATCAACGACGAAGCGGTGGGCACCGACCTTGGCAAGAAGTTCGTGCTGGTGATGGACGGTGACAAGCCGGCTTATCGCTCGGTGGAACTGGGGCCGAAGATCGAAGGCCTGCGCATCGTGCGCAGCGGTTTGACCAAGGACGACACCATCGTCGTGAAGGGCTTGCAGCGCATTCGTCCGGGTTCGCCGGTTGCGCCGGAAACGATCCCGATGGCCAGCAAGGAAACCCTCGCCGCCTTGGCACAACAACGACAAGCGCTTGAAGCCAGCAACCTGGAACAAGTGGCGCCGGATAAAGCCGCGCCCAAGCTCGCAGCCGTCGCGACTCCACGCGGTTAAGGGATACAACTCAAGATGAATTTTTCCAAGTTCTTCATTTCGCGGCCGATCTTCGCAGCGGTGCTGTCGCTGTTGATTTTGATCGCCGGTGCGATCTCGCTGTTCCAACTGCCGATCAGCGAATACCCGGAAGTGGTGCCGCCCACCGTGGTGGTACGTGCCAACTTCCCGGGCGCCAACCCCAAAGTCATCGGTGAAACCGTGGCCGCTCCGTTGGAGCAAGCCATTACCGGCGTCGAGAACATGCTGTACATGTCCTCGCAGTCGACTGCCGATGGCAAGCTGACCCTGACCATCACCTTCGCCCTGGGCACCGACCTGGATAACGCGCAGGTGCAGGTGCAGAACCGTGTGACCCGCACGCAGCCCAAGCTGCCTGAGGAAGTGACGCGCATCGGTATTACCGTCGACAAGGCTTCCCCTGACCTGACCATGGTTGTGCACTTGACCTCACCGGACAAGCGTTACGACATGCTCTACCTGTCCAACTATGCCTTACTCAACGTAAAGGATGAGTTGGCGCGTCTGGGCGGTGTGGGTGACGTGCAGTTGTTCGGCATGGGCGACTACTCCCTGCGTGTTTGGCTGGACCCGAACAAAACCGCTTCGCGCAACCTGACCGCCACCGATGTGGTCAACGCGATTCGTGAGCAGAACCGTCAAGTGGCCGCCGGTGCCCTGGGTGCGCAACCTGCACCGAATGCCACTAGCTTCCAGTTGTCGGTGAACACTCAGGGCCGCCTGGTGACGGAGGAGGAGTTCGAGAACATCATTATCCGCTCCGGCGCCAACGGTGAAATCACCCGCCTTAAAGACATTGCACGGGTAGAGCTGGGTTCCAGCCAGTATGCGCTGCGCTCGTTGCTCAACAACCAGCCGGCGGTGGCGATCCCGATCTTCCAGCGCCCAGGTTCCAACGCCATCGAGATCTCCAACGAAGTACGCGCCAAGATGGCGGAGCTGAAAAAGAGCTTCCCGGAAGGCATGGATTTCAGCATCGTCTATGACCCTACCATCTTCGTGCGTGGCTCTATTGAGGCGGTGGTTCACACCCTGTTCGAAGCACTGATTCTGGTGGTGCTGGTGGTGATCCTGTTCCTGCAAACCTGGCGCGCCTCGATTATTCCATTGGTGGCGGTGCCGGTATCGTTGATCGGTACCTTTGCGGTGATGCACTTGTTTGGCTTCTCGCTCAACGCACTGTCGCTATTCGGCCTGGTACTGGCCATCGGTATCGTGGTGGACGACGCCATCGTGGTGGTGGAGAACGTCGAGCGAAATATCGAGTTGGGACTCGAACCGTTCCCGGCCACCGAAAAGGCCATGAGCGAAGTAACCGGCCCGATCATCGCGACCGCGTTGGTGCTGTGTGCGGTGTTCATTCCAGCGGCCTTTATCAGCGGCTTGACCGGTCAGTTCTATAAGCAGTTCGCGTTGACCATTGCCATTTCCACGGTGATCTCGGCATTCAACTCGCTGACCTTGTCCCCTGCCCTGGCCGCCGTGTTGCTGCGCAGCCATGACGCGCCGAAGGATCGCTTCTCCAAGGTGCTCGACAAGCTGTTGGGTGGCTGGTTGTTCCGCCCATTCAACCGCTTCTTCGAGAAAGCCAGCCATGGGTATGTGGGCACCGTACGCCGGGTGATTCGCGGCAGTGGTATCGCGCTGTTCCTGTACGCCGGCCTGATGGTCCTGACCTGGCTGGGCTTTGCCCACACGCCAACCGGTTTCGTACCGGCCCAGGACAAGCAGTACCTGGTGGCTTTTGCGCAATTGCCGGACGCCGCGAGCCTGGACCGTACCGAAGACGTGATCAAGCGCATGTCTGACATCGCGCTGAAACAACCCGGCGTGGAAGCCGCCGTCGCCTTCCCGGGCCTGTCGATCAACGGCTTCACCAACAGTCCGAACAGCGGCATCGTGTTCGTGACCTTGAAGCCCTTCGATGAGCGTAAAGACCCGAGCATGTCTGCTGGCGCAATTGCCGGTGCATTGAACGGCAAATACAGCAGCATCGAGGAAGCCTACATGGCGATCTTCCCACCGCCGCCGGTACAGGGCCTGGGTACGATCGGCGGGTTCCGCCTGCAAATCGAAGACCGTGGCAACCTGGGTTACGACGAGCTGTACAAGGAAGTGCAGAACATCATCACCAAGAGCCGCACCACGCCTGAATTGTTCGGCCTGTTCACCAGCTACACGGTCAACGTACCGCAGGTCGATGCTGCCATCGACCGCGAAAAAGCCAAGACCCATGGCGTGGCGATCAGCGACATCTTCGACACCCTGCAGATCTACCTGGGTTCGTTGTATGCCAACGACTTCAACCGCTTTGGCCGTACTTACCAGGTCAACGTGCAGGCAGACCAGCAGTTCCGCCTGGATGAAGACCAGATCGGCCAGCTGAAAGTGCGTAACAACAAGGGCGAGATGATCCCTCTGGCGACCTTTATCAAGGTCAGCGACACCTCGGGGCCGGACCGCGTGATGCACTACAACGGCTTTATCACCGCCGAAATCAACGGCAACGCCGCACCGGGCTACAGCTCCGGCCAGGCTCAGGCGGCGATTGAGAAACTGCTCAAAGATGAATTGCCCAACGGCATGACCTACGAGTGGACCGACCTGACCTATCAGCAAATCCTCTCGGGCAATACCGCGCTGTTCGTGTTCCCGCTCTGCGTACTGCTGGCGTTCCTGGTGCTCGCCGCCCAATACGAAAGCTGGAGCCTGCCACTGGCGGTGATCCTGATCGTACCGATGACCCTGCTGTCGGCCATCACCGGGGTGATTATCTCCGGTGGCGACAACAACATCTTCACCCAGATCGGCCTGATCGTATTGGTGGGCCTGGCGTGTAAGAACGCGATTCTGATCGTCGAGTTTGCCAAGGATAAACAGCAGGAAGGTCTCGATCCGCTGGCCGCGGTACTGGAAGCTTGCCGCTTGCGTCTGCGGCCGATCCTGATGACCTCGTTCGCCTTCATCATGGGTGTGGTGCCTCTGGTGTTGTCCAGCGGTGCCGGTGCCGAGATGCGTCATGCCATGGGTGTGGCGGTGTTCTCCGGGATGATCGGGGTGACCTTCTTCGGTCTGTTGCTGACCCCAGTGTTCTACGTACTGATCCGTCGTTATGTGGAGCGCGGCGAAGCACGCAAAGCGGCCAAGGCCTTGAAGCTGGAGACACAGCAATGAGCGTGAAAGTATTTTTGCCGAGCTTGCTGGTACTGGCGCTGAGCGCCTGTGCCGTAGGCCCGGACTACAAAACCGAAAAATTGGAGGCGGCCAATATCACGGCCGCCGCCGACACCAAAAGCTATGACCACGCCAAGTACGAAGGCATCTGGTGGCAGCAGTTCGAGGACCCGACCCTCAACCAACTGGTCACCCAGTCGTTGAGCGGTAACCGCGACCTGCGTGTGGCGTTCGCCCGTCTTCGGGCGGCACGCGCCATCCGTGATGACGTGGCCACCGACATCATGCCGGTCGTCACCTCTCGCGCCAGCAGCGACGTGGGCAAAGGCCAGATCCCGGGCCAGACCACCAAACGCGTCAACAGCGAGCGCTACGACCTGGGCCTGGACATGGCCTGGGAAGTCGACTTGTTCGGCCGCATCCGTCGCAACCTGGAAGCCAGCGATGCGGACCAACAGGTCGCCGAAGCCGACCTGTACCAACTGCAAGTCACCATGATTGCCGAACTGGTAGACGCCTACGGCCAACTGCGCGGCGCTCAATTGCGTGAACGCATTGCTCTGGACAACCTGAAGAACCAGCAGGAATCGCGCACCATTACCGTGAGCCTGCGTGATGCCGGTGTGGGCGATCAGCTCGATGTAGAACGCGCCGACGCACGCCTGGCCGCCGTTGAAGCCAGCGTGCCGCAACTGCAAGCCGAGCAAGTGCGCGAGCGTAACCGCATCGCCACCCTCCTCGGCCAGCGCCCCGACAAGCTGAGCGTGGACCTGAGCCCCAAAGACCTGCCGGCGATTGCCAAGGCCTTGCCGATCGGCGACCCCGGCCAGTTGCTGCAACGTCGCCCGGACATTCTCAGCGCCGAACGCAAACTGGCCGCCGCCACCGCGCGTATCGGCGTGGCCAAGGCCGACCTGTTCCCACGGGTCAGCCTCAGCGGCTTCCTCGGCTTTACCGCCGGGCGTGGTTCGCAGATCGGTTCGGCTGCCGCCAATGCCTGGTCCCTTGGCCCTAGCATCACCTGGGCCGCCTTTGACCTGGGCAGCGTGCGTGCACGGTTGCGCGGTGCGAATGCCGAAGCCGATGGCGCCCTGGCGACCTACGAGCAGCAAGTGTTGCTGGCGTTGGAAGAATCGGAGAATGCCTTCAGTGATTACGGCAAACGCCAGCAGCGCCTGGTCTCGCTGATTCGTCAAAGTGAATCCAGCCGCGCTGCCGCAGACCTCGCCGCGATTCGTTATCGCGAAGGCACCGTGGACTTCCTGGTGCTGCTCGATGCGCAGCGTGAGCGCTTGGCGGCTGAAGACTCCCAGGCCCAGGCCGAAGTGGACTTGTATCGCGGCATCGTCGCGATCTACAAGGCCCTGGGCGGTGGCTGGCAGCCGGACACGGTCGTCGCCAGCAGCAAGTGATGTAACGAGCTCCTTTGGTTGGTCGCATCCAGCCAATTTTTAGCCCTGCGGCTCATTCGGTCGCGGGGCTTTTTTTTGCTGATGATTTGAGGTGAGGCTTTCAGCTCGGTCGTGCAGGAGGGCGACAGTTGTCGGGGCGCGCGCAGAGTCGGGGTCAAACCAGCGAGAGATGAGCATCCCTGCTCGAAACAACAGTGGTTACGTTTTAGAAACGATTCAGCCTTCAGACGCCTTGGGCGGTGATTGCTGGGCAAAATCTATCGTGCCGTTAACCGTATTTGGCAATCCGATGTTTCCCACTAAGTTAGTGACTTCTTTGCCCGTACGCTCGCGTGGCGATAGCCTGATTAATGTCGCGGTTTTTTTGCTACCACACACCAGTTTTCTGAAATCAGAGAGTCCTTTCCCTAATGATTTAGGGACGTTCACCCCCACGCTTCTGACGCCCATTGCGGTGAGACGAAACAAGGATTTCGCCGTGCCGGCCACTGCCCCCGGTAGATTAAACATCGACAGCACTGCTTTACCCGCAACGGTTAACTTGGCAGCTATCGACCCTGCCTTTGCGACCGCGCTGACGGCACTGGCGGCCACAAACAGAGCACCTACAATTTCCAAGCCCAGCCCAATAGCGCCCACGGCAACACGACGGCGATCGCCTGAGGCGAGCTCTTCGATATTGCCTTTGAACGGAATCAGGGTATTGATGACGAAATTATCAATAGCATCCAAACGCTGCTGAACGGCTTCGTTATACGTCGTGCCTGCAGCTTGCTTCATCAGCAGCAAGGGGTCGACGAGCAAATTTTCCAGTTGCAGGGCTCTAAGAATTTCAGCCGTTCGTGTCGATGAATAGGTATTGGGCAAGCCCGCTGATGCGTCCTGACGCTTAGGCGGCGCGGGAAAGTGCGCGACGACCTCAATATCAACCGGCAGTGTCGGGCTTAGACGCCGGCGCATGATTTTCCCGAAGGAATCGGTACCCGAATCACTCATAAACGTCATGGCGTCGACCAGTTCCGGGCGTTCTGCGTAGCGGTTAGAGCCGGGGAGAAACTCATAACACTTGGCGCCCGACGCATCTCTGAGAAACAGAACAGGCCCGATTTTTTGCTGAGCCTCTTCTTGATTGAGGTCGCCCTCTTGAGTCGAAGCGCCATAGACGGTGACTTCGCCAGACTCTAACCTTCGCCTGTCTTCAACAGGCAATTCGCTCATCAGCATTTTCGTGGCAATGCCCTGATAGGTTGCCAAGCTTGTAATTCCCTGCACGACGGGCAATAGAAACACGCTTTCGATCGGCTTCAACTTTACAAGTTGATTCTTCAATGCCTCGAACGCGGTTTTATCTGAAGAGTTGATAAAGTTCCATTGTTTCGTGTTTATATTTTCAGCCGTCAACTCGCCTGACAAGTATAAATCCTTGATTGAGCATGGCCCCGCTGCAAGCCCAAGGACAGTGGTATCAGGTTTCCACGCGTTGATGGCTGAGTTCGCAATGTTGCTCAATGGTACAGCGTTCACAACTGAAGAACTGGGCTTGAACAGTACCGTCCTTTTACTAAAGAACTCACTCTGGCCAGGGCAAACACGCTCCAATTCCTGTTCACCTACATGCGTGCGGGCTTTAAGTAATGAGCTGGCCTTATCAAGGCTGGCGGCCACTAGCCCAGTGTCCTCCACGCGCTTGTTGTAAGCAATTGCCGCGGCATTCAGCGCTGTGGGTGAGTAATCATCCTCCTCGGTCACGACCCCCTGGGCCAAGGCCCAATCGTATATCGGTCCGGCACAGTGCATTGCTTCCAATTGTTCGTGTTCAGGCGAGACCGGCCTCAGTAAGGCACGAGAGCCAAGTTGTTCTACACTCATCAGCCGCGAACTGCCTTGAGATGCCATTTCCGCCAGTGCCGTGTGGACGCGCAGGCTGACCAGTGGCAACGTCCCCACACGTACAGTATCCGCGCCCTTCACCAGAAACTCGGGGGCGACGGTCGACAACAATGCATGCGTGACCAGTATCGCTTGATCGAGGGGCAGTTGTTTTTCTCTGGCCAGGTGTTGTTCAAGCTCAGTACGCACCTCGAACAGGGTTTTTCCTGCGTTTGATGCCGAGTACAGGTTGTAGCCGCCGATATGATTGCGCTGCGTACCCAGCGTTGGATCTATGATCAGCAGATCACGGGTAAGGATCAGCTGTTTGCGATAGCTTGGCGAAGCCTTCCCGCGCACCTCTGCCCCGTCGTCTTTAAGTGCAGCAAGAATGGGCTCACAGCGCCTCAGTCCTGCACCTTGAGTCAACGCTTGGCTAATGAGTTCGTCGGCATTCTGGCGGATGGATACCGGGCTCTGGCCTGCCCAGGGTTTGGGTGAGCAATCAAGCAGTGTCAACTGTGGGGGTATGTTGTTGCCGGGTGCTGAGCGGCGGACTCTGATACGTTGCCCCTCGGTCAGGGAATCAGGTGATTGCTGATCTTCCAGAAAATTACGGGCATAGCTGCCAAGTGGTGGTTCTGGTGGTAGCGGGTTGAGTTTCCAATTCACAATGTTGCGCAAGTCGCTGGCAGTCATGACGGCCGGTAATTCGCTCGACGTTGCATAGCGCAGCAATTGCCATACATCGCCGATTGAATGTGATCTGATTATTTTTCCAGTTGCTTCCGATTGCTGAATGGCACTGTCGAGCAGTTGCGCGAGCGTGGGATGGGCCAGAACTTGCTCCGTCACGTTGCGCCACGGTCCAGATGTGCCGTTGGCGCTGACCATAAACTGCCCATTCTCCAGCCGAACCTGGGCATTCACGCCTGTGCGGTTTGCGCTCAAGATGGGTGCCATCAGAGGATCGCGCATCAAGCGCTTCACTATTCTGAGCCCCGAGCGATTGGCAATCCCAAGTGACGACCCCGGTGCAATGTCCTGGGAAATCGCTCTGAGGTCGATGTCCTCGTTGTCTGGTTTGTCCTTGAGCTTACTGAGCAGCGTATTTATCAATGCGCTTTCATTTTCTACATCCATGAACTCACGCTCTGCCAGCTTGCGCATTTCAGGCGACCGCAGGGGGTCTTCCTCAACAGGCTTTACCGGAAAACCGGTGGCTTTGAGAGCGTCGGCATCGGTACTGTTGATGGGCCAGCGAACGCCGTAGAACGCCGCAATCTCAGCGGGCAAAAGCCTGGTTCCGGGGTTGCTCAGGCCATTTGCTTGCGGATCAAGCATGGCAGCACTGGCAATCACCTGCCGTCCGATCGGCCACCAACCGCTGCCATCAGACGGGGTAAATGTAGTGATTTTACCGGTATCTTGCGCTTGTACCGTCAGGGTGGACCCCACTATGTGAAACCTAGGCATCACGAAATTTTGCGCCCTTACCCAAGCCTGCAGGGACGGCGCGTTCCACGCGTCAACAAAGTGGCCCATCCATTTGCCAATCGACGTCTCTGGCGACAAATCTTGAAAGCGCCATTCGTCTTGGTGCCCGCTACTCAGCAGGGTGGCCAGTTCAGCGTCAGCTTCAGCGGTTGGTTTAACGGCAACCGCCAGCTTGTCGGTTTGGCCGGTTGACGTCGCCAGGTTCAGCTCACCGGGTGACGGATTTGATTGGTGTGAGAGCGCACTGTTGCCTGTATCAACACGGGATAAGCTCATTAGACGTACTCCAGAGAAAGGAGCCTAATAATCTGAGAGCCGCCCCTTCGAAACGGATCGGCTTATTCTGAAGCGCAGTGCAGCAAGTGTATGTACACATTACCTCCTGCTAATCAACGCATGAGCCTGCGTCACAAAGACGGCAACGCGTCACTCAGAATCAGGCTGCGGTAGTGCCCTGGGTTTGAGCCGGACCATTTGCGGAAGGCTTTGTAGAATGAGCTGACATCAGCAAAACCAAGGCGCACGGCAATTTCAACAAAACTGATATCGGCCTCGGCAAGCCAGACAATCGCCAGTTCCTTGCGCACGCTATCCTTGAGCCCCTGATAAGTCTGCCCTTCATCTGCCAGGCGGCGACGCAAGGTTGACGCCGATATACACAGGTTGGCCGCCAAGCCTTCGGTTTCGGGCCAGGTATTGGCAGGCATATGGCGCAGATCATTTTTGATGCGATTGGCCAGGCTCGCCGGGTCGCGGTACTTGACCAGTATGTTGGCCGGCGCATGCGCCAGGAACCGCTTGAGTTCTTCCGGGCTACGCTTGATCGGCAGGTCGAGACAGTCGGCAGAAAAGATCATGCGCGTGCGTGGCCGATCAAAGCGCAGGTTGTCGGAGAACATCACGCGGTAGTCATCACAGAATTGCGGCTGCGGGCAACGCAGCTCAATGGCGAGTATCGGGATACGCCGACCCGCCAGCCAACAGGCCACGCCGTGGACGATCATCCAATAGGTGAAATAGGTAAACGCGCGTTTGGGTTCGGGTTCGAGCAAGACGATTTCTGCCAGGCTCTGTTGGCGCACCAGCTGTGCAGGCATCTGCTCGAACATCAGCGACAAAAAACCCAGGCCGGTTTCCAGGCCGGCATCCAGGCTCGGTTGCGCCATCGCGGCGCGGCACAGGAACGCCAGGCTGCCAGACTTGAGTTGGCGCGGGTCCATGCCAAAAAACTCATCGTCCATGCGCCGCGCCAGCAAGCGCCACAGGCGTGCGTAGGCCGTGGCGGGCACGCGAGCGTCGGGCTGCTCGAGCAGCGCCGGGTCTATTCCGACCTTGCTCAAGGCTTCAACCGTGGCCGTGCCGGGCGCGCAGCTCTGCAGCAAGGCTTCGCGCACAAGATGGATAGAGATGGTGTCTTTTTCCGCCATGGGAATCGGGCTATTCAATGCTGCAAAAGATGGGATGCATCATAAGGGCGGTTGCGATTCGCCACCACCGTTCAGCCGCAGTTCAGCAAAGGTCAATATTGGCTGTTTAGTAATGAGTATCATTATGTTACAAATTAGCATCCTATCCAGCCTTGATGCGGTGCCGAATGCTCGTTCCCTTTCTAATCATGCTGCGCGAAGGCATTGAAGCCGCATTGATCGTTGGCATTATTGCCAGTTACCTGCAACAGACCGGCCGTGGCCAGTGGATGCCCGCCGTGTGGATCGGCGTGTTCCTGGCCGCTGCGTTGGCCCTGCTGGTAGGTGGCGGCCTGGAACTGGTCAGTGCGGAGTTCCCGCAGAAACAACAGGAATTGTTCGAAGGTATCGTCGGCTTGGTAGCCGTCGGCATCCTCAGCTCCATGGTGTTCTGGATGCGCAAGGTGGCGCGCTCCATCAAGCATTCCCTGCACGAATCCCTGGATCATGCACTGGCCGGCTCCAAGCACCAAGTCATCGCGCTGATCGCCATGGTGTTCTTTGCCGTGGCCCGTGAAGGTCTGGAAACCGTGTTCTTCCTGCTCGCCGTGTTCCAGCAAAGCGAAGGTCCGGGCGCCCCGATTGGCGCCCTGCTCGGCTTGATCCTGGCGATTATCGTCGGCTTCCTGATCTACACCGGCAGCATGCGCCTGAACCTCGGCGCGTTTTTCCGCTGGACCGGCCTGTTCATCCTGGTGGTGGCCGCCGGCATTCTTGCCAACTCGGTGCAGGCGCTGCATGAAGCCGGGGTGTGGAACCACCTGCAAACCGTGTTGTTCGACTTCAGCGCCGTGCTGCCGATGGACAGCCCGTTGGGTTCGGTGCTCGCCGGGATGTTCGGCTACCAGGAAGCGCCGACCGTGAGCACCCTGGGTGCCTATCTGATTTATCTGGTGGTGGCGCTGGTGATGTTCTTCCTGCCCTCGGCCCCTGCCAAGCCTGTCGCCAAACCTTCTTCCGTTTCCAGCCATTAAGGACCGTCTCTTGTCCAACCCAACCCTTCAACCGGCACCGCCGTCGCGCGCCCTGCGCTGGGCAGTGGCCGGCTCGGTGGTGGTGATGATCGCCGCCGGTGCGCTGTTTTATTACGCCGCGCAATTGGCTGCCGCCAAGCGTCAGACCAACCACAATGAAATCGCCGTGACGATTCACGCTCACGCTTGCGAGCCGAATGAAATCAGCGTGCCCGCCGGGCGCGCGAGTTTTCGCATCATCAACCGCTCCGACCGCGCGGTGGAATGGGAAATCCTCGACGGCGTGCTGGTGATTGAAGAACGCGAAAATATCGCGCCGGGCCTAAGCCAGGTGATCAACGCCAACCTGTTGCCCGGCGACTATGCGATCACCTGCGGCTTGCTGAGCAACCCGCGCGGCACGCTGCATGTGACCCCGACCGCCGAGTCCAATGCCCAGGCCAAGGCCAAACCGTCGATGGTGGCCTTTATCGGCCCGCTGTCGGAGTTCCGGGTGTACCTGAGCGGCCAAGGCAGTGCACTGGTCAAGGCCGTGACCGCGATGCAGCAAGCCATTGCCGCCGGTGACCTGGCCCAGGCGCAAGCGCTGTATGTGCCGGCACGTGAAGCGTATCAGCGCCTGGCTCCCGCCGCGCAACGTCTGGCCGAGCTGGACAACGCGATCAACGCCCGCGCCGATTACTTCGAAAAACGCGAGCAAGACCCTGCGTTCAGCGGCTTCCACCGCCTCGAATACAGCCTGTTCCAGCAGCGCAGCCTCGATGGCCTCGGCCCGATCGCCGAGCGCCTGGTCACTGACGTCACCACCCTCAAGCAACAGCTGCTTGCGCAATCACTGCCGCCGGAACAACTGGTCAGCATTGTGGTGCGCAACCTCAACAGCCTGGCGGATGTGCGTGCCGCCAGCGGTGAAGAGGAACGCTACAGCCATATCGACTTGAACGGTTTTGCCGCCAACCTGGTGGCCGCCCGCAAGGTGGTCGACCTGATGCGCCCATTGCTGACCAAATCGGCGGCGGACCTGTTGCCAAAAATCGACAGCGCGCTCGATGCCTTCGATGCCCAACTCAACAGTTTTAAAGTCGACGGCCAGTACAGCCGCTACGACAGCGTCACGGCCGATCAGCGCAAGCAGATCGCCGACAAGGCCAAGGCTCTGGCCGTTGCACTCGATGGAATCGACCCCGCCCTTGGCCTTTCCGGCCTGCAGTGAAGACGACCTAATAGATGAGTGATTCAGAACAGTTTTCCGCGCAACGTCGCCGCGTCCTGTTGGGCATGGCCGCCACCGGTGCCGCGATTGCCGGCAGCACCCTGACCTGCCCGGCCATGGCCGCCGCAGCCGAGCAAGTCACCACCGCACCACGCAGTGACAAGACCCAGGACCACCACGACTTTTTCGGCCAGCACCAGACCGGCATCGTCACCCCGCGCCCGGCCTGCGGCATGCTCGTCGCCTTCGACGTGCTGGCCAGCGATCGCGAAGACCTGGAGCGCCTGTTCCGCACCTTGAATGAGCGCATTGCGTTTCTGATGACCGGCGGCACCGTGCCGCAAGTCGACCCGAAACTGCCGCCCACCGACTCCGGGATCCTCGGCCCGGTGGTCACGCCGGATAACCTGACCATCACCGTCTCGGTCGGCGAATCGCTGTTCGATGAGCGCTTCGGCCTGGCGGCAGCCAAACCCAAGCGCCTGAGCCGCATGGTCGGCTTCCCCAACGATGCGCTGGAACCCGCGCAGTGTCACGGCGACCTGAGCCTGCAATTCAGCTCGAACACCCCGGACACCAACATCCACGCCCTGCGCGACATCGTGAAGAACCTGCCCGACCTGCTGCTGGTGCGCTGGAAACAGGAAGGCAGCGTACCGCCCCAGGCACCGGCCAAACCCGGTGAACCGGCGCAGAGCGCACGCAACTTCCTCGGTTTCCGTGACGGCTCGGCCAACCCGAACTCCAACGATGCCAAGGCGATGGACCAGATCGTCTGGGTGCAGCCCGGCAGCGACGAACCGGCGTGGGCCGCCCACGGCAGCTACCAGGCCGTGCGCATCATCCGCAACTTCGTCGAGCGTTGGGACCGCACGCCGCTGCAGGAACAGGAAAGCATCATCGGCCGTATCAAACCGACTGGCGCGCCCATGGATGGCGACAAAGAAACCCAAGTACCTGACTACAGCAAAGACCCGCAAGGCAAGTTGACCAAGCTCGATGCGCACATCCGCCTGGCCAACCCGCGCACCCCGCAGACACAGGCCAACCTGATCCTGCGTCGGCCGTTCAACTACTCCAACGGCGTCAACAAAAACGGTCAGCTGGACATGGGGCTGTTGTTCATCTGCTACCAGGCTGACCTGGAGAAAGGCTTTATCAGTGTGCAAACCCGGCTCAACGGCGAGCCCCTGGAGGAATACCTCAAGCCGGTTGGCGGCGGGTACTTCTTCACCTTGCCTGGGGTGACGGGGCCTAAGGACTTCCTTGGCCGCACGCTGCTCGCTGCAACGCACTCTCAAACCACTGCCAAGACCTAAAACAAACCCAGAGCGGAAAAGCCCCATGAAGAAGTCGACTATCGCGTTGTCGTTGCTAATGACCCTTTCACCGTTGGCAGCCTTCGCCGCCACCGCGCCTCTGGACCTGGTAGGCCCGGTGTCGGACTACAAGATCTACGTCACCGAAGAAATCGGCGAATTGGTCACCCAGACCAAGGCGTTCACCGATGCCATCAACAAAGGCGACCTGGCCACTGCGCAGAAGCTCTACGCACCGACCCGCGTGCACTATGAGTCCATCGAGCCGATCGCCGAGCTGTTCAGCGACCTCGACGCTTCGATCGACTCGCGTGTTGACGACCACGAGAAAGGCGTGACCGCTGAAGACTTCACCGGTTTCCACCGCATCGAATACGTGCTGTTCTCCGAAAAGACCACCAAAGGTCTGGAAGCGCTGACCGCCAAACTCAACACCGACGTCAACGACCTCAAAACCCGCGTGGATGGCCTGACCTTCCCGCCGGAAAAAGTCGTCGGCGGCGCAGCAGCACTGTTGGAAGAAGTGGCTGCCACCAAGATCTCCGGTGAAGAAGACCGTTACAGCCACACCGACCTGTATGACTTCCAGGGCAACATCGACGGCGCGAAGAAAATCGTCGACCTGTTCCGTGGCCAGATCGAGAAGCAGGACAAAGTCTTCCTGGCCAAAGTCGACAAGAACTTTGCCGCCGTGGACAAGATCCTGGCCAAGTACAAAACCAAGGACGGCGGTTATGAGACATACGACAAGGTCAAGGAAACCGACCGCAAGGCCCTGGTGGGCCCGGTCAACACCTTGGCTGAGGACCTGTCGACCTTGCGCGGCAAGTTGGGTCTGAACTGATTAAAAGCCCCGAGCCATGCATTCATACCGCAATGCACGGCTCGGGGCTTATCGGTGCTTAGTTCACCGGTGCGTCGGGCTTGAAGTCTTCAATTGGCGCTCCAGTGGGTGTCTGAGTTACCGGATCAATCGCATACCATTTAGTGTCTATTTGTACCGCATATGTCGGGCAACTTCGACTCACGCCCAGCTGGCTTCCTGGGTAAGCGCCGCTCGCCTGCCGTGGGGCTAACGCGTCATACGCCCCAAGCCCCCAACGGCATTTCTCAAAGGCGGTGGTCGTCAGAAAAAAGCCTGGCCCCACACAAACCAATTCGCCTCTGAGCACCTGCCTGGCCGCCCCCAGGGCTTTGGGGCCAATCCTGAGCACATCAAAAACCCCGTCCAGCGGGTTGAACAAACCGCGCAACGTTTTCGATCCACCCTTCAGCGCGGTCATCGTAAACGCACGACTGCCGAACGGCACAACCGTTTTGAACCCACTGAAAAAGCCACGTAACCCACCGGTAAACGCAAAAGAAGTAAAGTCGATCACCAGCCCCTTCAGGCCTGCGCCAATCTTGCCGTCGGCAATATCGGCAATCGCCCCCACAAATGGGATCAGGCTTAATACCATCCTGAGGTTTTCACGGGTAAAGACCTTTCCGGAATCAAACGGATAACTGCGTCTTCTCTGTAGCGTTGTCGGCGCGTTGGCGTATTCCAACAGCGTCTTGCGCTTCACATCGAACGTAGCGTTGACGATGGCCCTGGCTATATCGTTGGTTTTTTTCGACGCCCAACTGTTAGGCACAGCACCTGGCGTGCTGCTGGCCCACCTCGACGAATTTTGCCCCGGCAACGTCTCTCCGAACTTTTCGATAATGGCCTTGGTTCGCACGCCGGGACGCAGCTCGCTGCCTGTCTGATAGGCCTGAAGGTCAAAATCTACTTGTGTTGCCTTGCGATAGTCCGCAGGTACATTGGCAAAAGGACCATACGGGACCGTCCCCTTTTCAATCACCCCGTCCAACTTTAGCGTAGAGAACAGCAAGTTACGCTTGCACACTTTCATGGACCCCGGGAACATTTCGAGACAGGTATCGCCTCCCTCTGGCCCCTTGTTTTTGTAGCGCAACAACACACCCTGCTTGGCCCTCTTTTCGACCACCTTCGAGTCGCTCCCCTGATCCTGTGCCAGGGATTCCCCGGTTTCCTCACGCAACGTGAAAATCTCCACATCGCCGGACTCCAACCCTGTGCGTACATCCAGCGGTGCATTGGCGATCATCAGTTTGATCACCGTTTCCTGTGCGCGACGACTGTCGGCCAGGTATTGGTCCACTGCCGGCGCTACCAGCGGCTTGATACGTGGAAGCTTCTTGATTCTTTCTTCAAAGGTTTCCTGGGAGATAGTGGGGTGCGTGAATGCGTATTTCTTCTCGCCAAAAAGTCGCGTATTCACCCACTGCTGAGCCACGAAAAAAGGGTCCTCCTCAGGTTCTCCGGCAAGGATCAACTCGGTCAACAACGGGGTACGTGTTTCCAGGTGGCCCTCGTTTCTGGCGTCATACGGTTTGTCGGTCACCAGCGTCAACTTGATCTTGGCGATCTCATCCCGCGTCATTTCGGGAAACAACAGAACCAATTGATCAATCAATAGGCTCGTCTGCGAAGGTGGCTCACTTGTCAGGCTCTGGAAGGCCGCGACAGTACTGCTCTGGCGGTCAGCAAACGCTTGCGCGGCCGCCCGATAATCCCCTGCGGAATAAGTCCCATCGCTGGTTTTGGGAAACACACCGGCCATCACCGCCCAATCCAACAGAGGCGCAGCCCCCAGGCATTTGATCAGCGTCTCGTGCTCCGGCCCCATGGGTTCGAGTCGGGTAAGGGCTTGCGCCTCCGAGATGTTCAATGCGCGCGAACTGCCTGCCCCACTGAGTTTTTCCGCCATGGCGCAACCCAGGCGCAGGCTCATCCAAGCGGTCGAGCCCACGCTGACTTGGCCAGGAGACAGCTTGAGCGCCTCAGGTGCCTGTGGCGATAACCCAGGATCCGGTTTGATCAGAAACTCGGGGGCCGCCTGTGCCAACAACATATGGGCGATCAAGGGCGCGGTATTGACGTCGGCACCCTTTTTTCTCAATAAGCCTTCAATGTCAGCACGTACTTCGTCCAAGGTACGACCAAGGTTGTTGGGCTGATAAATGTCGTAGCCCGCAACCATCCCAGGCTTGCCAGGCATCTGTGCATTGACGCTGGCCTTGATGGTGGCCGCCAGGAGTTGATGGCGGGTAGCCTTTGACAGCTGTTTGCCGCCGGTAACCTCAGCCATATTCAACTGCTGCGCCAATGCCTGAGCCTTGATGATCGCCTCGTGCGAGTCGAAAAACTGCTGCAGTTGCAGGTCAGGGTCGCGGGGCAAATTTGTCCGGGCCATATGGCTGGCGAACAGTTCGGACACCGAGCCAGGCCCGCTGGACGCTGCCTTCAACACGTTCAGGTCAGCGGGCGACAGCGCGCCAGGGGCCCATGTATAAGGTGACAAACGGGCATAGTCACCCTGCGTTGGCGCGGGTGGCAGCTTGGCGGTCAGCCAACTGATGGCCGAATTGATCTGCGTAACCGTTTCGGGGCTTCCCAGCCCGGAAAACGCCAGTACTTGCCGCACGTCATAAACGGCCTGGGAGTACAGGGCATTCCCGGTCGCCTTGCTCATCTCTACCAGTTGATGGAGGTCGTTATTGAGCGCGTGGATAGCGGCTTTTTCGGCCGGGCTGCCACCTATCGAAACGTTGTAGATCTCTTGGTCAAGAATGACTTGAACACTGATCCATTGATTGGCCGAGTCACGTATCTCAAGGCTTCCATTGGATATCCTGTAAACGCTCTCAGCACCACCCAGACCGGACCTCTCGATGAAAGCCTTGAACGCCGGCCTGCCCAGCCACTCAACAAAACGTTCACGGGGCGCATGACTTTTGTGTGCCAGCGTCGATTCAGGATAAACGGTGGCGTACTGCGCGCTCAGAGTGGGCGTATCACCCTCCCCACGGTCCTTGACCAACCCTCGCAACTGAGAGGTGAGGTGCGTTCGCACATCAATGTCACTGTTGTGCTGCATGAGCTGCTCATACTGCCGGCGCCACTGGTCGCGATGCTGGTCGGATATCGGCGGCCAGCCGTGTTTTTTCAGGCGTTTCCCAAGCGCCTTTGCATCTATTTGAGGGGCCGGATATTCCACACCGTAGAATTCGAGCACCGCATTAAAATCGCGAAATTTGACCGTGTGCTGGCCCGGCAGCAATACACCCATATCACTCGGCTTCAACTGCTTCACCGCCGCACAAACTTTCGCGCTGACCTCCCACCAGCCGGAGCCGTCGGTGGTCGTGAAGGTTCGCGCGACTGTTTTGCCGTCAACCACCACTGTGCCTTCGACCCTGTCGCTGAAAACAAGCGCAGTTGATAGATCCAGGCCTTTGGATGTGAGCCAGGCCTGCACCTGTGGCTCGTTCACCGCCTCAGTGTAGGCATCAATGAAGGGCCTTATCGAGGCACCTGGAGGAAACGGGTCGGCGTTCAGTTTGTGGGTAGTCAGCAGATGAGTGAGGGTTTTCTGCAGGCTGCTGTCGGCTTTTTTTGCTTGCGCCAATGCGGGATAAACCGCTGTTTTGCGCTCAGCGTCGGGGGCGTGCGCGTCACTTTCAGACGCAACCTCGCGCGTCTTGCGTATCGATGCGGGTTCAAACTTGAATTGCGTCAGCTGTCCGCGTACCGGGCGGGGTGCGCCTGCAGGCGGCCCGTTTTCAATCATTGGCAAAACAGCGGGGTCAGGCGTTGCAGGCTTTACAGCAGGCCCCGTGGGGAGCTGCATCTGAGACAGGTGGGGATGACTGACAACTGTAACGCTACCCTTGGAAAGGCTTGTCGACATTCAAAAATTCTCTCTACCGGTTGGGTTGATGAGAGTTCTCGTCCCTAAAAACAGTCGGTTAAGAAAATATTAAGAATTCTTGAGATGCAGAGTAGGAAATTTCTCGATTGACTGAGGAATAGTGTGAAAACCTGAGCGCTTGAACCGGCACCGAAAGGATGTGCCCGTTGTGGGCCACCATCTGGCGACCAAGCCCTTGCGGGAGGGAGATCCACTCAATGAGCGCAGGTATGTGCGCACAAGCGAGTGGCAGCGTGCGCGTCCCTTAGATCTGTTCCACAGAGAAATGTACGAACCTGGGTGTAGGCAAACTCTCAAGATGGCGAAGACCTTCTGAGAGTTTGCGGTAACGCGTCCGCTTTCCTACAAGATCCGGTAAAGCAACCGCTCAATCCGCACCCGGCTGACCCGGCGCAAAAACTTGCCGACTGCTGGCGGATACTCCACCAGGGTCTGCAATTGCTGATACCGCTCGATGCGCGTGGTGTGCTGGAAGATCTGCGCGAGCTCTGTGCGCCGCGGCGCCAGCCACTCGCCCTTGGGATCATCGATCAGCAAGGCATTTTCCAGATCGAGGCGGAATGCCCGTGGGTTGAGGTTGTTGCCCGTGAGCAAGGTGTAACGCTGGTCGACCCACATACCCTTAAGGTGATAAGTGTTGTCGCCGTCACGCCATAAGTGCAGGTTCAACTGGCCGCTGTCGATCATCGGCTGATGGCGTTTGGCGAAGCGGCGCAGGCTGATTTCATACAGGTAAGGCAAGGCCGAGATCACCTTGAACGGCTCGCTGGGCGGGATGTAGAAATCGTTGGCGGTTTTGTCGCCGACGATAATGTCGACTTTCACCCCACGCGCCAGGGCGCGGTTTATTTCGCGGGTCACCGGCAGCGGCAGGTTGAAATACGGCGTGCAGATGGTCAGTTGATGCTGGGCACTGGCAATGAGTTCGAGGATCACCCGGTTCAACGGATTGTTCTTGCCCACACCCAGCAACGGGCTGACCGACAAGTGCCCATTGGGCAGCAAACCTGTGGTGGTGTCGTAGGTCGCGTGCTTCAAGCGGCTGCGCAAGTCACCGATGTCATTGCGCAGGCTGCGGGTGGTCGGCAGGTTTGGCAGGTCCAGGCGATGCACGGCTTTGGACGCGACCAGGCCGTGTTCCACCAGGTGTTGCATCGAATCAGCCAAGGACTTGCTGTGGATCAGGTGATAGCGGTCAAAGCGGTATTTGTCGAACTTGTGCAAGTACACATTGTTCAGGCTGGCGCCGCTGTACAGCACGCTGTCATCGATCACAAAGCCCTTGAGGTGCAACACGCCGAACAGTTCGCGGGTTTGCACCGGCACGCCGTACACCGGTACTTCGCTGGCGTGGGAGTGGGTCATGGCCTGGTACCAGGCGCTGTTGCCCGGCTGCTTGCCGGCGCCGATCAGGCCGCGCTGGGCGCGCAACCAGTCAACCACCACCACGATATCCAACTCGGGCCGTGCCGCCTTGGCGGCGTGTAAGGCGTCGTAGATTTCCTGCCCCGCTTCGTCCTGCTGCAAGTACAGCGCGACGATGTAGATGCGTTGTGTGGCCTGGGCGATTTTTTCCAGCAGGCACAAACGGTACGCAGCGGCACCGGACAGCACGTCGATGGCATCGGGAGACAGCGGGAAACCACGCAGTTTGGGCAACAGGGAGCGTTTGAAGAACGACGGCATAAGGCTCGCAATGGGTCGAATCCGAAGAGGCACAGAGCTTACACCATGGGGCTGCTCAGGTCTCGTCGCGGCCAATGGAAAAAATTTAATTGACCATGAAGAACGATCGTTCTACTGTTTGTTTCATGAACGATATTAACAGCAACAAAACCCGCGACATTATCCTCGACGTCACCGAGAAGTTGATCTATCGCCACGGCATCGCCGCCACCGGCATGGAGTTACTGGTGAAAACCGCCGGCGTCTCACGCAAAAGTATTTACCGTTACTTTGCCAATAAAGACGAGCTGGTCATCGCTGCCCTGCAACGCCGCGACGCACGCTGGATGCAGTGGCTACGCACTGAAGTGGAACGCAGCGAAGGCAGCGGCGAGCGCCTGCTGGCGCTGTTCAGCGCACTCAAGGCCTGGTTTGGCTCGGCAGACTTTCGCGGCTGCGCCTTTATCAACACCAGTGGCGAAACCGGCGATGCGCAAGACCCGGTGCGCCTGCTGGCCAAGGCGCATAAACAAAAACTGTTCGAGTACGCCCTTGAACTGTGTAAAGCACATGGCACCCCCGACCCCGAACGGCAGGCAGCGCACCTGCTGATTCTGATCGATGGCGCCATTACCGTTGCCCTGGTCATGGGCGATTCAACAGCAGCTGATAATGCGCAATGCATGGCGCGAACGTTATTAGGACTTTGAACGCACAGGCTGAGCAACTTTCGACAACACCTTGGTATTGATAGGAGCTGCCCCATGTCATCGACAGCAGAACAACGTCCGCCGCTGCCACCGTTCACGCGTGAATCGGCCATTGAAAAAGTGCGCCTGGCCGAAGACGGCTGGAACTCCCGCGACCCGCAACGCGTGTCGCTGGCGTATACCCTGGACACGCAGTGGCGAAACCGTGCCGAATTCGCGCATAACCGCGAAGAGGCCAAGGGTTTTCTCACGCGCAAGTGGGCCAAGGAACTGGATTATCGGCTGATCAAGGAGTTGTGGGCATTCACCGGCAACCGTATCGCCGTGCGCTATGCCTATGAGTGGCATGACGACTCCGGCAACTGGTTCCGTTCCTATGGCAACGAAAACTGGGAATTCGACGAAAACGGCCTGATGGCCAACCGTTTTGCCTGCATCAACGATCTGCCGATCAAAGCAACCGAGCGCAAGTTCCACTGGCCGTTGGGCCGGCGCCCGGATGATCATCCGGGGTTATCCGACCTCGGCCTGTAAGCCACACGCATAGGTATCTACACAACCGGTTATTGTGGCGAGCAGGCTTGTCCTGCGTTGGGCTGCGAAGCGGCCCGAGTGAAGGCACTGCAATTTTCCTGAAAAAACTCGGCGTCCGGGTTAGGGGCTGCTTCGCAGCCCAACGCAGGACAAGCCTGCTCGCCACAGGAGAAATTGGCGGCCTTCAAGCCAGCTCCCACATTGGACCATCAGCCTCTGTCAGTCCTGATTCAAGCCGACGCGATAAAGCACGCCCTTGTCCTCATCGGTCAGCACGTACAGGAAGCCGTCCGGCCCCTGACGCACATCGCGAATCCGTGCCTTCAACCCGCCCAGCAGGCGCTCCTCGTGGATCACCTTGTCGCCATCGAACTGCAGGCGAATCAACTCCTGGCTGGCCAACGCGCCGATAAACAGGTTGTGGTCCCAGGCTTTGAAACGCTCGGCGTCATAGAACGCCATGCCACTGATGCCGGGTGATTTTTCCCAGACGTGGTGGGGTTCCACAGTGCCCTCCACAGCCTTGCCCTTGGCTTCCGGAATCGGCGTCAGCGAATAATTGATGCCGTGGGTTGCCAGGGGCCAGCCATAGTTTTTGCCGCGCTCGATGATGTTTATTTCATCGCCACCGCGCGGGCCATGTTCGTTTTCCCAGATCGTGCCGCTCCAGGGGTTCAACGCCAACCCCTGCGGGTTACGCTGGCCGTAGGACCAGATCTCCGGGCGCACGCCCTGCTGGCCCACAAAGGGGTTGTCGTCCGGCACACGGCCATCCGGGTAAATGCGCACGACCTTGCCTTGCAACTTGTCCAGGTCCTGGGCCGTCGGCCGGTCATTGTTCTCGCCCAGGGTCACAAACAGGTAGCCGTCCCGGTCGAACGCCAGTCGCGAGCCGAAGTGATTGCCGGTCGACAGTTTGGGCTCCTGGCGCAATATCACTTTGAAGTCTTTGAGCCCGCTCAAATCATCGGCCAAACGCCCACGCCCCACGGCAGTGCCGGCCTTGCCACCCTCGCCGCCGCCTTCGGCATACGACAGGTAGACCAGGCGGTCTTGCTTGAAGTCTGGCGACAGCACCACGTCGAGCAAACCGCCCTGCCCTTTGGCCCACACCTGCGGCACGCCGGTCAGCGGCGCAGAGAGCTTGCCGTCCAGGCTGACAAAGCGCAGGTGGCCGGGGCGCTCGGTCACCAGGAAGCCTTGTTTGTCCGGCAGAAACGCCACGGCCCACGGGTGATCGAGGCCTTTGGCAATGGGGGTGGCAGTGATGCTGCCTTGCTCACTGGGGAACTGCTGGGCATCCGCCGCCATGACGGCCGTCACGGGCAGCAGGGTTGCGCAGATAGCGGCTAACAGGGTTTTGCGTAAAAACATAAGACAGAGTCCTTACCGGCGATTGCCGTTGGCATCGTAAGTGGGCGCTTTGGGTGCAGTGGCAGGACGGCTCGGGGCCGCGTTACGCGTCGGGTAACGATTGCCGATACCGCCGTTTTCCACGGTCGGTGCAGGGCCGGTCGGCGCGGGTTGAACCCCGCGGGTGGCGGCCGGCGCATTGGGCTGGGTGCCCTGCATGCTGTTGGGGTTAGCCCGATGGATTGGGCTGTTATTGGTGTTGTAGCTGCCGGGCAGGTTCTGCGCCTGGGCCAATGGCGCGAGGGCCAGGCCCAGCGCGACTACGGCGAGGTAACGCACACAGCTGTTCATGACAAAGCCTCATTGGGGCGAGTAGTACGTGCTTTCGATAACACGCTACGCCTTGGGTTCGGCTTTCGACATTAAATAGTTTCTCATCAGATGTAACACGATCTGTCCGCGCATCCGTCCGCCGAAACTTTTGCGCCAGCCTGCGAGTCACCAGAACACCGACTCTTCTCAAGGAACCGCAGCCATGCCAAGGGCAATCTGGAAAGGCGCCATCAGTTTCGGCTTGGTCCATATCCCGGTCTCGCTGGTCTCGGCCACGTCCTCCCAGGGCGTTGACTTTGACTGGCTGGACAAACGCAGCATGGACCCGGTGGGCTACAAGCGCATCAACAAGACGACTGGCAAGGAAGTCACCAAAGACAATATCGTCAAGGGCGTGGCCTTTGAGAAAGGCCGCTATGTGGTGCTCAGCGAAGACGAGATTCGCTCGGCCCACCCCAAGTCGACCCAGACCATCGAAATCATTGCCTTTGTTGCCGCCGACCAGATCCCGCTGCAAAACATCGACACGCCCTACTTCCTGGCCCCGGACAAACGCGGCGGCAAAGTTTACGCGCTGCTGCGTGAGACCCTGAAAAAAACCGCCAAGGTCGCCCTGGCCAATGTGGTGCTGCACACCAAACAGCACCTGGCAGCGCTGATGCCGCTGGAATCAGCGCTGGTATTGGTGATGCTGCGCTGGCCCGCCGAAGTACGCAGCCTCGACGAGCTTGAACTGGGCAGTGACGTGACCAAACCGAGCCTGGCCAAGGGCGAATTGGACATGGCCAAGCGCCTGGTCGAAGACATGAGCGCCGACTGGCAGCCGGACGAATACCGCGACAGCTTCCAGGAAAAGATCATGGCGCTGGTGGCGAAAAAGGCCAAGGCCGGCAAAATAGAAGACGTCGAAAGCCAGCCAGGCAGCGAAGAACGCAAATCTGCCGATGTAATCGATCTGACCGAACTGCTCAAGCGCAGCCTGGCCGGCAAGCCCGCCGCGAAAAAGCCCGCAGCAAAAAAACCGACCGCGAAAAAAACCAGCAAAAAGGCCTCTTGAGCCCGCCATCAGCAGGAGAACGCCATGGCCAAGCCCCTGAGCGAATACACGCGCAAACGCGACTTCGAGATCACCGCAGAGCCCGCAGGCGATGCACCTGCCAGCAAATCCAAAGCCTCGGCATTGTCATTCGTGATTCAAAAACACGACGCGCGCAACCTGCACTATGACTTTCGCCTGGAACTCGATGGCGTACTCAAAAGCTGGGCGGTGCCCAAAGGCCCAAGCCTGGACCCCAGCCAGAAACGCCTGGCGGTCCACGTTGAAGACCACCCATTGAGTTACGGCAACTTCGAAGGCAATATCGCCGCCGGGCAGTATGGCGCCGGCGATGTGATCGTGTGGGATCGGGGGGTCTGGCAGCCTCACGACGATCCGCACAAGGCGTATGCAGCCGGCAAACTCAAATTCACCCTGGTCGGTGAAAAACTCTCCGGCGATTGGGCGCTGGTACGCACCCGCCTCAAGGGCAGCGGCGACAAGGAGCAGTGGTTGCTGATCAAGGAAAAGGATCAGCAAGCCCGCCCGGCCGCAGACTACGACATCGTAAAGGCCCAGCCCAAAAGCGTGCTCAGCGATGCCACCGTGGGCAAGCCCGCGCCTGCACCGCGTGCAAAGCGCCAGAAAGCCAAGACCGCCCTGCCCGATCAATTCGCGCCACAACTGGCCACCCTGGTCGACCGCGCCCCGCCCGGCGATTGGCAATACGAGATCAAATTCGACGGCTACCGCATGCTGGCGCGTATCCGCGACGGCGATGTGCGCCTGTTCACCCGCAACGGTCATGACTGGACCGAGCGTTTGCCGCGCCAGGTCAAGGCCCTCCAAGCCCTCAAGCTCAAGGACAGCTGGCTGGATGGCGAAGTGGTCAGCCTTAACGCCGACGGTTTACCGGACTTCCAGGCGTTGCAAAATGCGTTCGATATCGGCCGCAGCCTGGACATCGTTTACTACCTGTTCGATGCACCTTTTTTACACGCAAAAGACCTGCGTGAAGCGCCCGTGGAACAGCGCCGTGCTGCGCTTAAATCCGCGCTGTCGGGCAGCCGCAGCAAATTGCTGCGGTTTTCCGAAACCTTCGCCGCCAACCAACGCGACATCTTCGAAAGCGCCTGCGACCTGGCGCTCGAAGGCGTGATCGGCAAGCGCGTCGGCAGCCCGTATGTGTCCAGCCGCAGTGCCGACTGGATCAAACTCAAGTGCCGCCTGCGTCAGGAGTTCGTGATCGTCGGCTATACCCGTCCCCAGGGCTCGCGCACCGGCTTCGGCGCGTTGCTGCTGGCGGTCAATGACGACAACGGTTTGGTGTATGCCGGGCGTGTCGGCACCGGGTTTGATCAGCACGCGCTCAAAGCGATTTACGCCCAGCTCACGCCTTTGGCGCGCAAAACTTCGCCACTGCAAAACCCGCTGACCAGCAGCCAGGCACGCGGCGTGCACTGGGTGGAGCCCGAGCTGGTCGGCGAAGTCAATTTCGCCGAATGGACCCGCGAAGGCGTGGTACGCCAAGCCTCATTCGTGGCGATGCGCAGCGACAAGCCTGTGGCGCAGATCATCCATGAGCAACCGCGCGCGGCCAAATCTCTCAAGCAGGCCTCAGTGCCGAAAAAAGCCGGCAACGGCGTGAACATCACGCACCCCGATCGCGTGATCGATCCACGAAGTGGCACGCAAAAGCAGCAGTTGGCAGACTTTTACGCCAGCATCAGCGAATGGCTCCTGCCGTTTCTGCGCCACCGGCCGGTCTCGCTACTGCGCGCGCCGGATGGCATCGAAGGCGAGCAATTCTTCCAAAAACATGCAGAGCGCCTGGCCATTCCCCATATCAAACAACTGGATCAGAACCTCGACCCTGGCCATGCACGGCTGATGGAAATCGACACCACCAAAGCCCTGCTCGGCGCCGTGCAGATGGGCACCATTGAGCTGCACACCTGGGGCGCGACTGCCGACAAAATCGAAACCCCGGACCGGTTTGTGCTCGATCTCGACCCGGACCCGGCGCTGCCCTGGAAAAGCATGCTGGAGGCCGCGCAATTGACCCTGTCGGTACTGGATGAGTTGGGCCTTGAGGCGTTCGTCAAAACCAGCGGTGGCAAAGGCCTGCACGTGGTCATCCCGCTGGCGCGCCGGGACGGCTGGGAGGCAGTAAAGGCCTTTGCCAAGGCCATCGCACAGTTTATGGCACAGCAACTGCCTGAACGCTTTACCGCTACCAGCGGCCCGAAGAACCGCATTGGCAAGATCTTTATCGACTACCTGCGCAATGCCCGCGGCGCGAGTACGGTGGCGGCCTATTCGGTACGGGCACGCCCGGGCCTGCCGGTCTCGGTGCCGGTGAGCAAGGACGAACTGAAAGGGTTACGCGGTGCGCAGCAATGGACGGTGGCTAATCTGCATGAGCGTTTGAGCACGCTCAAGGATGACCCCTGGGCCGGTTACGCCAACCGGCAGAAGATCAGCAAGAAGATGTGGGACAAGCTGGGGGCGCAGCCGCCACAGTGATTGGCATCCAGCGTGCGCCGCCGATACGAAAGCGTCGGGGATCGCTTTGGCCAGGCCCCCAGCAAAGCCAACACAGCAAGCAAACCACCAGCATTCTTGAATACGGTACCGCGCTTCATGCAAAAACCTCTACGAACAGGGATGGTGTTTGTGTGCCGACATCCCTGTCGTTAAGGCTAACGTTTGGCGGGGGCCATAAATTCCGGCCCGATTGGATCTTTTATCGTGCTGGCAAGAATACGGTCGATATGTGTCAGGTCATCGGCGGTCAGGTGCCAGCCAAACACCTCTTCAAAACCCTTCAATTGTTCCGGGCGGCGCGCGCCCCACAGTGCAATGGTCGGGCCTTGGTCCAACACCCAGCGCATGGCCAGGGCCAGCACCGACTTGCCATGGCATTCGCGCGCATAGCTGTCCAGCGCCGCCACAGCCGCCAGGTATTGCTCGAAACGCGGCGCCTTGAATTTGGGATCAAGCTTGCGCACATCATCCCCGGCAAAGCGGGTGGCCGAGTGCATGCTGCCGGTCAGCAAGCCACGGCACAGCGGGCCATAGGCCAACAGCACCAGCGAGCGCTGGCGGGCATAGGGCAGGATGTCGCTGTCGATGGCGCGCTCGAACAGGTTGTAGGGCGGCTGCACGGTGGCCAGCGCCGTGTGCCGACTGAAGTCGTCCATTTGCGCACAGGAATAGTTGCTCACGCCAACGGCAAGGATCTTGCCCTCGCGGCGCAGGCGCTCGAGCTCTTCGGCGGTTTCTTCCTGGGCCACCAGCGGGTCGGGCCAGTGCACCTGGTACAGGTCGATATAGTCGGTGTCCAGGCGCACCAAAGAGTCTTCGACTTCTTTGCGGATGCGCCGCGCCGTGGCATTGCGCCGGGTGGTGCCGTCGTCCCATTGCAGGCCGGCCTTGGTGGCAATCACCGCGCTGTGGCGCATGCCGCGCACGGCCTTGCCGATCAGTTCTTCGGACAGCCCAAGGCCATACACCGGCGCGGTGTCGATCAGGTTGATGCCGCAGTTCAATGCATGACGAATGGTCTTGATCGACTGCTCGTTGTCCGCACCGCCCCACAAATGCCCCCCCATGGACCAGGTGCCGAGGGCAATCCGCGAGACGGCCTTGTCGATGCCGGCAATCCGGAGGGTCTCGATGCGCATAAAAAACTCCTCGAAGAGCAAAAATACGTAGGAAAACAATTACTCTAGATCATCCGATGTTGAATAGGGCTCAACGCCCCATGCAACCGAACTCCTAGTAAAGAGGCTTGATATGGCGGCTTTTAATCGTTCCGAATTGGCCGATCTGAATGTGTTCATGGCGATCATCCGGCGCCGCAGTTTTCGCCATGCCGCCCATGAGCTGGGCGTGACCACCTCGGCGCTGAGCCACACCATGCGCAACCTCGAAACGCGCCTGGGGGTCAAGCTGCTGTACCGCACCAGCCGCGCGGTGGAACCGACTGACGCCGGCACCCTGCTGGCGGAAAAACTCACCCAGGGCTTTGCCGTCATCCAGGACGGTCTCGATACCCTGGAGCTGCACCGCGAAGCGCCGATTGGCCGCTTGCGCATCAATGTGCCACGGGATGCAGCCGTGCTGCTGTTGGCGCCGATCCTCGGCGACTTCACCGACGCCTACCCGCAGTTGCGCCTGGACTTGATCGTCGAAGACCACATGCTCGACATCATTGCCGAAGGCTACGACGCGGGTATCCGTTACGGTGCGACCGTGCCACAGGACATGGTCGCGGTGCCGCTGACCGGCGCACTGCGCTGGATCATGGTCGCCTCCCCCGCCTACCTCGCCCGTCGCGGTACACCTCAGGTACCCAAGGACCTGCTGGAGCACGCGTGCATCCGCATGTACCTGGGCGACAAGACCACCTACAAATGGGAGCTGGGCAACGGTGCGCGCCAACAACGCATCGATGTGCCCGGGCACTTCAGTGCGGCCGACACAGAAACCATCGTCAATGCTGCGTTGCAAGGCGTGGGGATTGCCTATTGCCTGTCCGACCGCGTGCAGCAGCAGCTTGCCGAGGGCCGACTGGTGGAAGTCATGCCGGACTGGGCCTGCATGGGCGAACCGCTGTGCATGTACTACCCGAGCCGCCGCCAGTCGCAACCGGGTTTGCGCCAGTTGATGGATATGATCCGGATGAAAACCATCGGTTCGCAGTTAATGGAAACACATTGAACCTGGGCCAGGCAGGTTGGCCTGGAGGGGGCGAAATATAGGGTTACGACTGAATCGGTGGAAGCAGGGAATCAAACCGAAGCGGCTGTTACGTAAGGGAAATGCCTCGTTAGTTCCCACGTCGAGGCGCTATTCCCACACGCACAACGGCAGCCCACTATGAACAGTGTTTCCAATCAGATCATCGCACGCCCTTCATCTGCTCCAACGTTGCCGCTACTGCCGCCGCTTTCAAGGCCAAAACGTGACACCGCGTCCCCGCAGGAAGAGCAGGCTGCCACACGGGCCAATGGAGACAGCGAACTGGCCATGCAATACGCGATCGCCCTGAACCTGGCTGGCCGTCGCACTCATGTTGAAGACTTCGATCACATTGCTCCCCACTCCACCTTTGGCCAATGGTGGAGGCACTTGCATGATGCCTTCCAATTGCCCGATGTTCAGCAGTGGATCAAGGCCTTGGGGGTTGATACCACCTCGATAAAAATCGATCCAAAATCAGGTCAGATTTCCTTTTACCGTGAGCGCTTTCTTGACCCGCTAAGCACATTACACACGCTGGGCCAGGACGACAGCCAGTGGGCTGCCCTGAGCGGGCCTATCCTGCGGGCCGCGAGCGTCATAGATGGCGAATTTCCTTTTGCGCCTCCCGTCAATAGCCCGGACGCACCTGTACCCTGGAAGCTCGTCGGTCGATTTTATCAGGAGCCACAGAACCTGACGCTGTCTGGCATGCTCAAGCGAGCGGACGAAATCAGCCACCAGACGGGTAACTTCAAAACCCTCGATCCAGGCCGCTTTGCGGACAAGATCCAGTCGCGCAGCGAAGAAACACTACAGGAACAGAAAGCGGCACTGGGTGATATCCACAACTGGCACCGGGCGGGTGCTGCACTGCAACGCCTGGCGATGGCCCTGGAGGATGGCAGTAAAAAATTCGAGGAACTCCAGCCCGAACTGGGACAGCCGCTGCCACTGTCTGCAGACAGCACCTACCGGCCAACGGGCACTGGCGCCGCCAACGAAACCAGCCTGCTTCAATTTCTGACGGAGCATGGCATTGACGTCCCCACCAACCCCGAGCAACTGGAAAACCTCTCCAGCGCGCTCCTCACGACGCCCCCCAAGGCCGCCCCCCATGGCGACTTGGGCGGCGCGCTGACATGGCCCGAACCACTTGCACGTGACAACCAGACACAACTGAAGACGGGAATTACCGAAGGAAAATTCGGCGACGTCAGATTAAAACCCTTCAAGCATGTCCTGGATTATCTGCTCAACGGCAGATCGATCTCCGCGCAGGAACAGCTGAATCCGCGGCAGTTGATCAGCAGCTTGATAAGTTCAGACAGAGGCACCGCACTGGGCAAGGCAATTGAAGCCACATTCGAGGCTCGCTCAGTCAAAGGCAGTGTCACCGACTGGCTGCTGGCGGCCTTGGGCGTGGGGAAATACGACCAAGCCCACGGTGAAACACGTATTGAGGGCTACCCCCTGGTTTCAGCCCACAACAGCCATAAATCGGCTTCGAGGGTGGTCAAGGAGCTGGAGGAGCATCTGCTTGCCAACGGCCTCGCTTCCAGCGCGCAAACAGCAGCCGTGCAGGCCCACCTCATGCTCGCCAGTCGCGCACCGCAGTTTCTGGTCAAGGGTATCCCGCAGGAAGTGACGATGGGTTCGCACAGCTGGGTCAGCTTCACCACGGCGGTAGCGCGCGTGGAAGCGAAAGCGCCAGGCGCGACAGCCAACATGGACTACGCGCAAATCATGCTCGCGGCCAATATTGCACCGATCTCGAACGAGGAACGCCAGATCGAATATGCCGCCCAGAACGAGGCGATCAAAGCCTGGGGCGTTCCCAACGGCATGGGCTATCCGACCACGCAGACAGCCCTGTCCGAGGTGCGTGAGGCGTTCAACCGGCATATCAGCGAAATGAGCGAAGCCGCCTCACTGCCGCTCCTCGAGACGCCGACCACCAAAGCCATTGCGGTCGAGCTTATGAAAAAAGCATGCCCCGGGATGGACCCAGCGCTGTTTGAGAAAAAGTGCATTACGTCGCAGCCCTCTACCAACGTATACCCCGGCCCCTACTCACTGTTGGACCTGCTCATTGATCGCAGGGCGCTTAGATCCCCACCACCAGATTCCGACAACAGAAAGCCTGCGGTATGGGTTTCATCATCAGACGAAATCAATATCGGCGATCTGCTGCCAATCCTCAAAACCCTGCCGGATCCCATCAAGCAGTTCAATGAGGACTTTCGCACGTTCTCTGACGCCGTCAAAAAGGCCACGTCGGCGCAGTTCAAGGTCATGATTTCGAAATTGCAACTGGAAGACCGGCAAAATCTGGCGTTCGGCGAAATCGTCGTACACAAAGAAATTCGCTACGACCGCATTCAAGGCTCCAGTTATGACAAGCGTGTTGAAACAGGCGTGGTACTGGTGGAGACCCTGCGTACCGTCAACGGTAAACCTCAGACCAGGCAGTACGCAATCAACCGGCTGGAGGGCACTATCACCCCGCAGCCGAGCCTGTTTTATGCATCACTCCCGCCCGCCAGCCTTGCGTCTACCGGCCCACGTTATATAGCAGACCAGATAACGCCCAGGGGTGAGTACCCCGCGGGAATAACAGACGAACGCAAAGGCGCCACGGGTATACCTGATAGCGTTGCCAGTGCCAGAACCCAATACCTGGCCGATGCATTGATTGAGGATATGAAGCTGCCTGAGTTGGGCGCATATTCCAGGGGAACAACGACCTTTCAGACGGAACACAGCACCACCGAAGCCATTCGCGAGGTCTTGCTGGGCTTTATTCCGTTCAGGTCGGCCATTAAAAATTTCAACGAGGGCAAGACTGCCGACGGTGTTCTCGACTTGGCGTTCGACATTTTTGGTTTCGTGGTCGGCGTCGGCTCCGCAGCCAAGGCCGCGAGAGCTTCATTTGTCGGTGCTTCCGTGCTGTCAAAAGCTGCCCTGGGGTTCAAGATTGTCGGGCGGGCAGCAGTGGGCGCGCTCAATCCGTTGGGCGGTATTGATGACCTCGCGCGTAGTGCGATAAGGGGCGTAAAGTTTGTAGCCGGCAAAGCCTATAAAGGTGTCAATGATCTGCGCCGTTCGTACCGCCATGTCAACCTGTTGGAGGTGGCCAAAAGGGCCGATATCGCTGAAGGCGCATTCAGTGCCGCCAACAGCGCTCGCAACACAAAAGCCCTGGCTAAGTTCGATGAGGCAACCCATAAGTGGTACGCCTTGGATCCGCGCACGAAGCAGGCCTACGGCAAGCCGCTGGAGAACTTCGTCCCAGACGTGCCAAAACCGGGCGACTCGAATAGTTTGCGAGCAATCTCCAGTGACGACGCAATCCAGAACATCAGCAAGCAACACGGCCTGGCAGCAACCGGGACAATCCAGGTGGGCCAAGAAACAGTCGAGCGCCAGGCTGTGATGTTTCTGGGTAATTGGCATGAATACGATGCATTGAAGCAACGCGCCATGGGCCTGCCCTTGAGAGACTTTAAACCTAACCGCGTTGCTGCCAATGGAGAAGTACGCTCACTGGATGATCTGCACAGTTATGAAGCCCGCTACATCGCCGCAGACGAGTTATCGACCACGGGGTTGCAGAACAACGTGTTGGTGGGCCGCAGTAAACGCGAATATGTGAAGGTTGATGGCAGGCTCTTTGAGTCCCAAGTCAAAGACGGCCGGCGCGTCATCCGCCATCCGAACGGCACGAGCCCCGATATACCCGTCAAGGATCTTGGCCCTACAGGGTGGGCACCTTTATCCCGATCCGAACGTTTGCTGGCCGGCGCAGGTGGCACACCGACGCCTTTCAGGCTGGGAGATGGAACCTACGTAGTGCCGATGGACGATATTAAACGCGTGGAAACCTCAGGCAATCCATTCAGGATTACTTACAAAAACGTCGATCAGGAAGTTGCGTTCGACAGCACGGCCGGCGCATGGAGAGGCACCCACGAGCAAGGCCAGCAGTATTACTGGCGAACTACCAAAGGCCACTGGCAACGGGGAACACTTGAAGCGTCCAAAAAGGCTAAAAAAGCCAGCGCCCATCACTATAACTTTGTGGATATTTCGTCGATTCCCAGAATCCCCAAACAACTGGCTCCCGTGCCCAAAACGTTGAACTATTTCTGGGCGGGCCAGGAGATTCCCACCCTCTTGGTCGACAACATGACAAAAAACGCCACCCGAGCTTCAGGCTATAAAACAGTCCTGCACGTGGACGCCGACAGCCCCGCTGTGTTCAAACAAATAGAAAGCAAGCTGAAGGAGAAAATTCCCGGCGTGACGGTGCTCAATCTTAATGAAGATGCCGCATTCAAGCAGTTGAAGACCGGCGAAATGTACAACTACTTCCGACAAGGGCAAGGGAAGAATCTGGCGGCAGCTTCGGATGTAGCCCGCTACCCGATAATGAATAAACACGGTGGTTTTTACCTGGACACCGATGATCTTATCCAAAGCAACGTCGGGGCCGTCGATGTAGCAGCAGGCGCCGACGATGTGCTGCTCGGCGCAGCAATGACGAATTACGTAACCAATTACAAAACGTTCTATAACACCAGTAACTTTGCTACTCGACCCGGCAACCCTGTACTTGGAGAGATGATCAAGGAGATGAACAAGCGGTTTGCGGCTAACAAATCCTATTTTGCGAACAATCGACCGACCGTCAGTCGCGGTCCCGATGGCAACGTTCAATTCACCCAGGAATTCAAAGAGTATGAGGAAAAAATTTTTAATACCGTAGGCCCGGATATGTTTAATGACACGCTTAAAACCAAAAGACCCGATATGTACGACTTAGGTTTCGATGGCCTCGCTAGAGAAGCAAAGTGGGACGGTGTCAAACTCGTGCCGCACGGTCCAGTCGTCAGCATTGAAAACACAGTGAGTGAGGCCTATGCGCGTCAGGGCATGGTGGTGCCGATAACAGAGCCCTTACAGATCAAGAGGGCCAAGGAGCATTACTTTCCGCTTCGCTACAAATTCAACGTGAAAATTGGGGCTGACCATTCCTGGATCAATACCTGATCGAAACCCGTTGATCCAGCCTGCACCGAGTTGCTGGGCCGTCGTTCATGACCTGAGCACTCAGCCAAAGCTGGCGTGGTATGAACGACGAGCCAAGGCGAACGCTCAATCCTGACTTTCGGTGTTGCCTACATCCGCTGCATCATCGAGGTCGTTGAGCGGTACTTCTGCATCATCCATCAATGAACCTGGGTCTTCATTGCCCGGGTCATTGAGTTCTTCATCGTCATCGAGTTCCTGGGACATGACCTTCTCCTCTAACCACCTTGGGTGTCGATATCGGCATCGGTTTCAGGCTTGGGCTCGCGCGTGGGCTTGAAGTCTGGACTGTAGTCGTTTTCCCGGGCTTTGGGGTCGCTGGCAGGTTTCGGGTCTTTTGGCGCATCGGCAGCGGTGCCGGGCGCCGGCTCGCCGCCATCGATGGCCGGGTCGTTACGGTTGCCGGTTTGGGGGTCCTTGCTGGTGTTCATAGGTCACCTCTTGAGTAAAACGCAGCCTGCGTAGAGTTAAGGGTGTGCGCAGCACCACGAAGTTCAAATTGCTTAAGAGACCGGGTTATCCACCTGGATATAAAACGCGTAGGCACCCAGCAGCACCCAGAACACCATAAACAGCCACGGTGCACGCATGGAGAACAGCAGCGACTTGCGATAGCCCTTGTGTGACGATTCGGTCTCGCAGAACAGCGGCGAATCATCGTAGGCCATGCCCATCACCGGCTCACTGCGCAGCAGCTCGCTCTGCTTGTAGTGCCAGTGGTCGATAATTTCGTAGGCGGCGCGAATACCTGGCCAGGCATTCAATGAGCTAAGAATGCCGAGGAAGGCCAGAAACGCGGGCACAACCAAGGTAAAAAACTTGCCCCACTCCGGGTTCAGGTTACCCATGCCGGAGACAAAGGCGATCACCAGGAACGACTGTGCCGAGAGATAGGCGTCGGTACGGTTGGCCAGAATGGTGGTTTCGTACTGGATCTCGCGGCGATAGAAATCGAGGCGGTCTTTGGGTGAGCCGAAAATCTTGGCATTGTGCTCGTTGTGATCGTCCAGGGCGGCTGCCGGTGTGTTGGGAGAGATGATTCTGGGCACGGCGGTGCTCCACAAGGTGACGAGCCTTGTTAGAAGAATCGGGGCTGGATGAAGTTCAAGTTTGTTCATGCACCAATTTGGCGCATTCGCTGCACCCTTGTAGTGAGCGGCTTTTAGTGGCACCACGCTTTTGTGGCGAGCGAGCTTGCTCGCGTTGGGCTGCGTAGCGGCCCCAATAAAAGCGGGAGCGCGGCGCCCTCCAGCCGCTGGTCCTTATAACCATC
>NZ_WKDV01000018.1:0-113916 GCF_021605825.1 Pseudomonas sp. PA-6-3C | reverse complement strand
TGGTCTGTTCGACGTCTATTTCTGCCATCACTTTTTGCGAACAATCGACATTAGTAAGCCTGATTATGGTCAATAATGTGTCCACCATGTCCCCGCACATGTGTCAACCATGTGTCCGGTCCGTACACATGGGCGACAGAGCCATGGGAGCGTTTGAGTACCATCCAAAAGCGGAAAGAGGAGAGCTGAGGGGGACAATTAACCTTGCAGAGCTCTTCGAGAATTCCGTGGAAGTCCTGTCAGGAGACACTTCGGCAGTGCTTACCAAGCTCAGGCTTGCAGGGGGATCGCCTGGTGGTGCCCGCCCTAAAGCGATTGTCGCAATGTCTCCTGATGGGCAGCATGCAACGTCCGCTTTTGGGCCAATTCTGCCGGGCTATGATCACTGGATAGTCAAATTCAGGGCACCAGATGAGCCGGTTGAAACCGGCGCAATTGAGTATGCTTACTACCTGATGGCCAGGGACGCAGGTGTCGAAATGGCTGAGTCGACTGTCCTGAACATGACCATGCATGACGGTAGTCGCGAGGGCTTCTTCGCAACAAAGCGCTTTGACCGGCAGCGCGATAAAAAGCTTCACATGATCACGGTTTCTGCGCTTATGTACGCTACGTACAAACTGCCATCCATGGACTACAGCGGGCTACTGAAGCTCACAAACATGCTGACGCGTAGTGCCGCAGAGGTCGAAAAAATGGCCAGGGTGATGGTTTTCAATGCACTGTTTCACAACTACGACGATCACACCAAGAACTTCGCGTTCATCGGGCGTGAGCCAGAGAAGCCTGGCGACGAAGCAAGGTGGGCGCTCGCGCCGGCATACGACCTGACTTTCTCGGAGGCTCGGGGTGAACACACAACGGCATATAACGGTCGAGGGAAGGCAGCCCGGAGGCTGATTCAGGAGCTGTGCGCAGACTACAAGTACCTCAAGCCGAACGACTACATTGAGCAAACGCTAGCCGCATTTGCCCAATGGGATGACATTTTCAAAAGTGTAAGGATTCCCCTCAAAGCAGGCGCCGGTTACAAAGCTGTTCTGGAACAAGACCATGACTACTTCAAACTGATACGACCTACCAAGCGCTGACACCTCGTAGATGAGAATCGGAACGTTTGAACACCAGCCTTGAAGCTCCGCACCCTGCTTGGGCAACCCCTTCGGTTGCTCCCTTGTCCGAACTTGCCGGACTGGCTGCGGGGCAGGCCCGGCGGGCGGAGCCCTTGGCGGCATAACAACCAGCGCTGCCATCTGTCTAAAGTTCAGCGTTACCTGTCAACTTTGACAGTATCCATTGCACCGCCTTCACTGTTACATAGAGCGGCGAGGTGCGCCGTCATGCGCGGCTCGGGAGAGCGGTCATGGACAGGGCTACGGTCAGGTGGTTTGACGCCGTCAAGGGCATTGGTTTTGTCGCCCGCGACCGCGAAGGCAGTGCAGTACCCGTTCAGGCAACGGGCAATCCCTGCAGCGAAATCGATGCGCCGCCCAAGGCGCGCAAATCCCGCAAACGAAGAAAATAACCCCCCGCCTGCTCAGCAAACAATCACTACCACTGGTCGTTAATCCCAGTCTACCTGTCAACTCTGACAGTAGTCAGCTCTGCGTTCTCGCGGTTTGATGGTGCCAGGCACTGTACGCAAGTAGTAACGAGATGCAGGGGAAGGGTGATGGAAGCGGTGACGGGGACGATCAAGGTTTATAACCGCAAGACCGGTGAAGGGCTGATTGCGTTGGATGGCGATGATGAACCGGTGTGTTTGGACCGCTTGAGTTCAGCGTGTACCCGGTGGAGAGAAGGTCAGCGGGTACAGTTCGCCAGGATTCACCGGCCAAAGGGTGTGTTTGCGTTTTGTATCAGGCTTATCTAGCGGGATTTTTTGCGCGCAATGTCAGGAGAAGGGTTATGGCGACGGGTACTGTGAAGTGGTTTAACGAAACAAAAGGGTTCGGTTTTATTACTCCAGATGATGGTAGCGAGGACCTTTTTGCGCATTTTTCAGCGATTCAGAGTGCTGGGTTCAAATCTCTGCAAGAGAACCAAAAAGTCAGCTATGACGTAACGACAGGGCCCAAAGGCAAGCAAGCGTCCAACATCCAACCCTTATGAAGATCGTTCCCACGCTCCCGCGTGGGAATGCCTCCTGTGACGCTCTGCGTCACCGTTGCGCAAGGCTCAAGTCGGGACGCGGAGCGTCCCTGGCTGCATTCCCACGCAGAGCGTGGGAACGATCATCACGATCATTCAGGCAGGTTCTGCCTCTGGTGACGGCGCTCTGTCATCCAGCAGTCGCTCAGCCAACAACCGTCCCACCTCAATCAACTGCGCAATACCCAGCGCACCTTCTCGCTGTGTTCCTTCCAGGTCAAAGGCGACGTCGCAGGTCAGGGCGTGGGCGGATGCCAGGGTTTCGGTGAGGTTGACCAGCAGGTCTTCGGTGCTGATGCCGTCGATAAGGGTGAGGATTACGCTGGGTGGGGGATTTGGGGTGGGTTTGATCATTGTGAAGCTCCTTGCGAAAGTGGAGCCGCCACTGATCGCCGCGACGCGATTGAAGGTGGCAGCTGTACGCAGGTTCGCGGACCGGTCTAGGAGCAACCCGGCATACCCGAAGGTATCCCGCGCACAGCCGCCATAGCGCCGCACAGTAGACGATAAAAAAGCGTCGACTGAAAGGGAGATGGTGCTTTTACTCCGTAGTAAACCGGGCCGCGACGCCCGACCACTGCATTTGCAGCGGTGTACGGAGACTAGGGAGCCCGGTTCCTAGGGGCAACCCGAAAACCTTGTCGGAAATTTCCTCAGTAACAACAGGTACACACCCATCCAACTGTGGGAGCTGGTTGAAGATCGTTCCCACGCTCCCGCGTGGGAATGCCTCCTGTGACGCTCTGCGTCACCGTTGCGCAAGGCTCAAGTCGGGACGCGGAGCGTCCCTGGCTGCATTCCCACGCAGAGCGTGGGAACGATCTTTACAACAGGTACACCCCCATCCAGCTGTGGGAGCGGGCTTGCTCGCGAAAGCGGTGTGTCAGCCAAAACTGTTCTAACTGAACCACCGCCTTCGCGAGCAAGCCCGCTGAAGATCGTTCCCACGCTCCCGCGTGGGAATGCCTCCCGTGACGCTCTGCGTCACCGTTGCGCCGGGCTCAAGTCGGGACGCGGAGCGTCCCTGGCTGCATTCCTTTGCTGCGCGTGGGAACGATCATTACCCCCCCATCCAGCTCCCACATTTGAACCGGTGACCACTCGACGATCGTCGCCCTGAAACCAAAGTTGGAAGGCTTCTTGCAATACCGCCTCCAGGACGCTCTCCCGCGTCAAAACTTTGCTTCAAGGAACACGAGGAATACCGGTGGTAGATCGCTCTCAAATGCTCAACACGGCCCGTGGCACCCTGACTGATTTGTCGCGGGGCAACCTGGGTGTGCCGTTGTTGTTGCTGGTGATGCTGGCAATGATGATGTTGCCAATGCCGCCGTTCCTGCTCGACGTGTTTTTTACCTTCAACATTGCGCTGTCGGTGGTGGTGCTGCTGGTCTGCGTGTATGCCCTGCGGCCGCTGGATTTCGCCGTATTCCCGACCATTTTGCTGATCGCGACCCTGCTGCGCCTGGCGCTGAACGTGGCATCCACGCGGGTGGTGATGCTCCACGGCCAGGACGGCCACGCCGCCGCCGGTAAGGTGATCCAGGCCTTTGGTGAGGTGGTGATCGGCGGTAACTATGTGGTTGGTATCGTGGTGTTCGCGATTTTGATGATCATCAACTTCGTGGTGGTGACCAAGGGCGCCGGGCGGATTTCCGAGGTGAGCGCGCGGTTTACCCTCGACGCCATGCCCGGCAAGCAAATGGCGATCGACGCTGACCTCAACGCCGGCCTGATCGACCAGAACCAAGCTAAATCCCGCCGCCTGGAAGTCGCCCAGGAAGCCGAATTCTATGGCTCCATGGACGGCGCGAGTAAATTCGTGCGCGGCGACGCCATCGCCGGCCTGTTGATCCTGTTTATCAACCTGATCGGTGGCATCGCGGTCGGGATCTTCCAGCACGGCATGACCTTCGGCGATGCGGGCAAGGTCTACGCCTTGCTGACCATTGGTGACGGTTTAGTGGCGCAATTGCCATCACTGTTGTTATCCACAGCTGCAGCCATCATGGTTACCCGTGCTTCGGGCTCCGAAGACATGGGCAAGCAGATCAGCCGCCAGATGTTCGCCTCGCCCAAGGCGCTGGCCGTGGCCGCCGGCATCATGGCGATCATGGGCATCGTGCCGGGCATGCCGCACGTGTCGTTCCTGAGCATGGCGGCCATGGCCGCCGGTGGTGCCTACCTGTTCTGGCGCAAGCAAAATGCCGTCAAGGTCCAGGCCCAGCAGGAAATCGCCCGCCAGCAAGACTTGCTGCCATCCCCGGCCCGCGCCCAGGAAACCAAGGAGCTGGGCTGGGATGACGTGACCCCGATCGACATGATCGGCCTGGAAGTCGGCTACCGCCTGATTCCGCTGGTGGACCGCAACCAGGGTGGCCAACTGCTCGCGCGGATCAAGGGTGTGCGCAAGAAGCTGTCCCAGGACCTGGGCTTCTTGATGCCCACCGTGCACATCCGCGACAACCTTGATTTGGCCCCCAGCGCCTACCGCCTGACCCTGATGGGCGTGATCCTGGCCGAAGCCGAGATCTACCCGGATCGTGAGTTGGCGATCAACCCTGGCCAGGTGTTCGGCACGCTTAATGGCATTACCGCCAAAGATCCGGCTTTTGGCCTGGAAGCGGTATGGATCGAAGTCAGCCAGCGCAGCCAGGCACAATCGCTCGGTTACACCGTGGTCGACGCCAGCACCGTGGTCGCTACCCACCTCAACCAGATCCTCTACAAGCACTCCCATGAGCTGATCGGCCACGAGGAAGTCCAGCAATTGATGGGTTTGCTGGCCAAAGCCTCGCCGAAACTGGCCGAAGAACTGGTACCCGGCGTGCTGTCGCTGTCGCAGTTGCTCAAGGTGCTGCAAGCCTTGCTCGCCGAACAGGTGCCGGTGCGCGACATTCGCAGCATTGCCGAGGCCATCGCCAACAATGCCGCCAAGAGTCAAGATACTGCCGCTTTGGTGGCCGCGGTGCGTGTCGGGTTGTCCCGCGCCATCGTGCAAAGCATTGTAGGCATTGAGTCTGAGCTGCCTGTGATCACCTTGGAACCAAGGTTGGAACAAATATTGCTCAATAGTATTCAGAAGGCCGGACTTGGCCAGGAAGAGGGCGTTCTGCTGGAGCCAAGCATGGCTGAGAAACTGCAGCGTTCGTTGATCGAAGCCGCCCAGCGTCAGGAAATGGCGGGCCACCCGGTGATTCTGCTGGTGGCAGGCCCGGTTCGAGCGATGTTGTCGCGGTTTGGTCGCCTGGCAGTTCCGAATTTGCACGTTTTGGCTTATCAGGAAATTCCTGACAATAAGCAAGTGACTATCGTCGCGACAGTAGGGCCCAACGGCTGAGGTAGTGGGTTATGCAAGTTAAGCGTTTTTTCGCCGCCGATATGCGTCAGGCCATGAAACTGGTACGTGATGAGCTGGGCGCCGATGCCGCGATTATTGGAAACCGTCGCATTGCCGGCGGTGTCGAGCTGACGGCTGCCCTGGATTACACCCCGTCGGCGCTGGCGCCGCGCGTGCCGAACATGGAACTCGAAGACGAACTGCGCAAGACCGCCTCGCGCATTGTCTCGGCCCAGGCTGAATTGAGCATGCGTGGCGACAGCGATGCCAGCACCAATCGCCAATTGTTCGCCGGCTTGCCGCTGACCGCCGCCGAGCCGTTGGTAGAACCGACCTTCAAAGAACCGCCACGCCCTGCAGCGCCAGCCCCGGCCGCCGCTGTCGACCAGCGCGCGCTCGACTCGATGCGTTTTGAACTCAATGGCCTGCGTGAGCTGCTCGAAGTGCAGCTGGGCTCGCTGGCGTGGACGCAACTGCAAGGCAGTAAACCGCACCAGGCCAACCTGTGGCGTCGCCTGCAACGCATCGGCCTGTCCGGCCCGTTGTCGCGCGATTTGCTTGCACTGACGGCTGAAGTCGAAGAACCGCGCCAAGCCTGGCGCATGTTGCTGGCGCACCTGGCGCGCATGATCGCCACGCCGGAAATCGAACCGCTGGAAGAGGGCGGTGTGATTGCCATGGTCGGCCCCGCCGGCATGGGCAAGACCACCACCCTGGCCAAGCTGGCCGCGCGTTATGTGCTCAAGTACGGCGCGCAGAACATCGCGCTGATGAGCATGGACAGCTATCGCATCGGCGCCCAGGAGCAGCTCAAGACCCTGGGGCGCATCCTCAATGTGACGGTGACCCACGTCGACCCGGGCCAGTCGCTGGCCAATGCACTCGACCCACTGCTGCGCAAGCGCGTGGTGTTGATCGACACGGCCGGCCTGCAAGCCAGCGACCCGGCACTGCGCATGCAGCTTGAAAGCCTGGCCGGGCGTGGCATCAAGTCGAAAAATTACCTGGTGCTTGCAACCACCAGCCAGAAACAGGTTCTTACCGCTGCCTACCACAGCTACAAACGCTGTGGCCTGGCCGGTTGCATCCTCACCAAGCTCGACGAAACTGCGAGCCTGGGCGAGGTGTTGAGCCTGGCGATCAGTCATGAGTTACCGGTTGCCTACCTGACCGACGGGCCGCGGATCCCGGATGATTTGCATCTGCCGCGCCGTCATCAGTTGGTCAGCCGTGCTGTCAGCGTGCAAATGCAAGAAGAGCCTAGCGAGGAAGCGATGGCCGATATGTTCGCCGACCTTTACCACAACCCGGCTAAGCGGGTGGGGTGAGGCAGGATGAACACCGTGAAATGTATCTACATCGATGGTCTGCAAGCGATTCACGCGGCCAAGCCATGTAGCCTGCGTCTAAGCAAGACAAGGTAAAGAAATAAAATGGGCAGCATGCATCCCGTACAGGTGATCGCGGTGACCGGCGGCAAAGGTGGCGTCGGGAAAACTAACGTGTCAGTGAATTTGTCCCTGGCCCTGGCAGAGCTTGGCCGTCGCGTCATGCTGCTGGATGCTGACCTGGGCCTGGCGAACGTGGACGTTCTGCTGGGGCTGACACCCAAACACACCCTTGCCGATGTGATCGAAGGCCGTTGTGAGCTGCGCGATGTGCTGCTGCAAGGCCCCGGTGGCATTCGCATCGTGCCGGCTGCCTCAGGCACCCAGAGCATGGTGCACCTGAGCCCGGCGCAGCATGCCGGCCTGATTCAGGCGTTCAGCGACATCGGCGACAACCTCGATGTGCTGGTGATCGACACCGCCGCCGGGATCGGCGAGTCCGTGGTCAGCTTCGTGCGCGCCGCGCAAGAAGTGCTGCTGGTGGTGTGCGACGAACCCACGTCGATCACCGACGCCTATGCCCTGATCAAACTGCTTAACCGTGACTACGGCATGAACCGCTTCCGCGTGCTGGCCAACATGGCCCAAAGCCCGCAGGAAGGGCGAAATCTGTTTGCCAAGTTGACCAAGGTCACGGATCGCTTCCTCGATGTCGCCTTACAATACGTGGGCGCAGTTCCTTATGACGAGTGTGTGCGCAAGGCTGTGCAAAAGCAGCGTGCAGTCTATGAAGCGTTCCCTCGTTCGAAGTGCGCATTGGCGTTCAAGGCTATTGCTCAGAAGGTCGATACTTGGCCGTTGCCTGCCAACCCTCGGGGGCATCTGGAGTTTTTCGTCGAGCGATTGGTGCATCAGACGAGCGCGGGACCTGTGCTATGACATCCAGCGGCTACAACCTTTACAAAAAGTCGGCACGTGACAGTCAGGGCGAACTGATCGAGCGCTATGCGCCCTTGGTCAAGCGCATTGCCTATCACTTGCTGGCACGCCTGCCTGCCAGTGTGCAGGTTGAGGACTTGATCCAGGCCGGCATGATCGGCCTGCTCGAAGTGTCGACCAAATACGACGCGAGCAAGGGCGCGAGTTTCGAGACGTATGCGGGTATTCGCATACGCGGTGCGATGCTCGATGAAGTGCGTAAAGGGGATTGGGCGCCGCGTTCGGTACACCGCAATACGCGTATGGTCAGTGACGCAATTCGTGCAATTGAAGCAAAAACCGGTCGTGACGCTAAAGATCATGAAGTTGCGGCCGAACTCCAATTGAGTCTCGACGATTACTACGGGATTTTGAACGATACCTTGGGCAGCCGCCTGTTCAGTTTCGACGACCTTTTGCAGGACGGCGAACACGAAGGGCTGCACGAGGACGGCGCGAGTGCACATCTGGAACCGTCGCGCGACCTGGAAGACGAACGTTTCCAGAGCGCGTTGGCGGAGGCGATTGCCAATTTGCCGGAGCGTGAGCGACTGGTGTTGGCGCTGTACTACGACGAAGAGCTGAACCTCAAGGAAATCGGTGAGGTCCTGGGGGTCAGCGAATCGCGTGTCAGCCAGCTGCATAGCCAGTGCGCCGCCCGCTTGCGGGGGCGATTGGGAGAGTGGCGCGCGCGCTGACAGGCAGTGTGGGGACACTGCAGACGCTACCGCAAAGGCTCTACGCTTTTGCGGGTTCGTGCCGTGGTGCCCTGGGCAGTCCTTTTTGTGTAACGCCTGTTGATTGAAATGGCGCGTCCAGGTGCTGGGCGCGTTTAAGACTGCTTGGAGGTCGAATTGGACAAGAACATGAAAATCCTCATCGTTGATGACTTCTCAACGATGCGGCGGATCATAAAAAACCTGTTGCGTGACCTTGGGTTCACCAACACGGTCGAGGCGGATGACGGCCTGACGGCGATTCCGATCCTCAACAGCGGGAGCATCGACTTTCTGGTAACCGACTGGAACATGCCGGGCATGACCGGTATCGACTTGCTGCGTCACGTGCGCGCCGATGAAAAACTGCGCAGCTTGCCTGTGTTGATGGTGACCGCCGAAGCCAAGCGTGAACAGATCATCGAAGCCGCCCAGGCCGGGGTTAACGGTTACGTGGTCAAGCCATTCACTGCATTGGCCTTGAAAGAGAAGATCGAAAAAATCTTCGAACGCATCCACGGCTGATGTCACCACGGGGGAGCTATGGAGCATAAAGAAACGTCACAGGGCGATTTTGAATCGACCCTGAAAAAGCATGCTCACCAGTTGGTCGACAGCCTTGAAAAAGGCCAGTTCGGCGACGCGGTGCAGTTGATCCATGAGCTTAACCAGACCCGTGACCGCGGCCTGTATCAGGAAGTGGGCAAGCTCACACGCGAGCTGCACAGTGCAATCGTCAATTTTCAGATTGACCCGCACATGCCCCAGGCCGAAGAAATCTCGCAGATCACCGATGCCACCGAACGCCTGTCCTATGTGGTCCGGCTGACTGAGGCGGCGGCCAACCGCACCATGGACCTGGTGGAAAACGCCACGCCCTTGGTCAATGGCATGGCCACCGAAGCTCAGGCGCTCAGCGTTGACTGGGGCCGCTTCATGCGCCGGGAAGTGGGGGCTGAGGAGTTTCGTGAGTTGGCGCGTCGGGTCGAGGGCTTTCTGTCGCGCACCGAACAGGAAAACCGCACGGTGGCCAGCAACCTCAATGACATTCTGCTGGCCCAGGATTACCAGGACCTCACCGGTCAAGTGATCAAGCGCGTGACCCAACTGGTCACCGAAGTGGAAAGCAACTTGCTCAAATTGGTGCTGATGGCCGGCCAGGTCGACCGTTTTGCCGGCATCGAACATGACCGCGCAGCGATCCTCTCGGAAAAAGATCCACAAAAACATCTCGCCAAGGGTGAAGGTCCGCAGATTCATGCCGATAAACGTGAAGACGTTGTGTCAGGTCAGGATGACGTAGATGACCTGTTATCCAGTTTAGGCTTCTAAGGAGCACCCACATGAGCTTCGGCGCCGATGAAGAAATCCTTCAGGATTTCCTTGTAGAGGCCGGCGAAATTTTAGAGCAACTGTCCGAACAACTGGTCGAGCTGGAAAGCCGACCGGATGATGCGAACCTGCTCAATGCAATTTTTCGCGGTTTTCACACTGTAAAAGGGGGCGCCGGCTTCCTCCAGCTCCATGAGCTGGTGGAGTGCTGTCACATCGCCGAGAACGTGTTCGACATCCTGCGCAAGGGTGAGCGTCACGTCGACTCGGAACTGATGGACGTGATTCTCGAAGCATTGGATGCGGTCAACGGCATGTTCAGCGAGGTGCGTGAACGTGCGCCGATCACGGCTGCCACGCCGGAGTTGCTGGCTGCGCTGGCACGCCTGGCCGAACCTGCCGATACCTCGGTTGCGCCGGTCGCCGCGCCTGAGCCTGAGGTTGAAGCCGAGCCGGATGTGACCGACAGCGAGTTCGAACAGCTGCTCAACTCCCTGAGCGCGGTGAAAGCCGAAGCTGAAGCACCGCAAGCGGTGGCTGCGCCTGCCGTGCCGACCAGCGAAGACATTACCGACGCAGAGTTCGAATCCCTGCTCGACCAGTTGCACGGTAAAGGCCAGTTTGCGCCGGACGCCGTGGCACCTGCTGCTGAGTCGGCAGCGCCTGCTGCGTCTGCCACATCTACAAGCGCCACCGACATTACCGACGACGAATTCGAAGCACTGCTCGACCAACTGCATGGCAAGGGCACGTTTGCCGCCGAAGCCTTGCCGGAAGTCGCCGCCATCGCGGCCGCACCTGCCGCCAGCGCCGCGCCTGCCAGCGTTGAGCCTGGCGCTGACGGCCTGATCTCCGATCACGAATTCGAAGCGCTGCTCGACGAGTTGCATGGCAAAGGCAAGTTCTCTGAAGTGGCCCCGGCTGCAGCAGCGACTGCAACGCCTGTGGCTGCCAAACCTGCGCCAGCCAAAGCCGCCGCGCCTGTGGCTGCCAAGCCCGCACCGGCACCGGCTGCCGCACCTGCGCGTGCCGCAGCGGCGCCGGTAGCCGAAAAGCCTGCCAGTGAAGCCGAAACCACCGTGCGGGTTGATACCGCGCGCCTGGACGACATCATGAACATGGTCGGCGAACTGGTGCTGGTGCGTAACCGCCTGGTGCGCCTGGGCCTGAACAGCGGCGATGAAGCCATGCAAAAGGCCGTGTCGAACCTCGACGTGGTCACCGCAGACTTGCAGACCGCCGTAATGAAAACGCGCATGCAGCCGATCAAGAAAGTCTTCGGCCGTTTCCCGCGCCTGGTTCGCGACCTCGCGCGCCAGCTCAAGAAAGAAATCAACCTGGAACTGGTGGGTGAAGAAACCGACCTCGACAAAAACCTTGTCGAGGCCCTGGCCGACCCGCTGGTCCACTTGGTGCGCAACGCCGTCGACCATGGCGTCGAAACCCCGGAAGAACGCGAAGCCTCGGGCAAGTCGCGTAACGGCAAGGTGATTCTGGCGGCCGAGCAGGAAGGCGACCATATCCTGCTGTCGATCACCGATGACGGCAAAGGCATGGACCCGGCGATTCTGCGCAATATCGCGGTCAAGCGCGGCGTGATGGACAAGGACGCCGCCGACCGCCTGACCGACACCGAATGCTACAACCTGATCTTCGCGCCGGGCTTCTCGACCAAAACCGAGATTTCCGATGTGTCCGGCCGTGGCGTGGGCATGGACGTGGTGAAGACCAAGATCAGCCAGCTCAACGGCTCGATCAACATCTACTCGACCAAGGGCCAGGGCTCCAAGATCGTGATCAAGGTGCCGTTGACCTTGGCGATCATGCCGACCCTGATGGTGATGCTGGGCAACCAGGCGTTCGCCTTCCCGCTGGTCAACGTCAACGAGATCTTCCACCTCGACCTGTCACGCACCAACGTGGTGGACGGCCAGGAAGTGGTGATCGTGCGCGACAAGGCGTTGCCACTGTTCTACCTCAAGCGCTGGCTGGTGGCTTCGGCCAAGCATGAAGAGCAGCGCGAGGGCCATGTGGTGATTCTGTCCGTGGGCACCCAGCGCATCGGCTTTGTGGTCGATCAACTGGTGGGCCAGGAAGAAGTGGTCATCAAGCCTTTGGGCAAAATGCTGCAGGGAACCCCAGGCATGTCGGGTGCGACCATCACCGGTGACGGTCGGATCGCGCTGATTCTTGATGTTCCGAGCATGCTCAAGCGTTACGCCGCTCGGCGTATTTGATTCTGGTGGGGCAGGGCGGTAGTGCCCGCCCCGCCTAACGGAGTGTTTATGGCAGTCAAGGTCCTGGTGGTGGACGATTCGGGTTTCTTCCGCCGCCGCGTCTCGGAAATTCTTTCCGCCGATCCAACCATCCAGGTGGTCGGCACGGCCACCAACGGTAAAGAGGCGATTGATCAAGCCATTGCGTTGAAACCGGACGTGATCACCATGGACTACGAGATGCCGATGATGGATGGCATCACCGCAGTCCGGCACATCATGCAGCGCTGCCCGACCCCGGTGTTGATGTTCTCCTCGCTGACCCACGAAGGCGCCCGGGTGACCCTCGACGCGCTGGACGCGGGTGCGGTGGACTTCCTGCCGAAGAATTTCGAAGACATCTCGCGCAACCCCGACAAGGTCAAGCAGATGCTGTGCGAGAAGGTGCACAGCATTTCGCGCAGTAACCGTCGCAGCCTGTTCAGTGCGCCTGCGCCTGCGCCAGTTGCCGCGCCGACGCCTAGCACCTCGACGTTTGCTCGCCCGGCCCCGGCCCCGATAGCCCGGCCCGCAGTGGCGCCGGTGCGGGCCCCGGCACCGAGCGCGCATTTGCCTGCGCCCAAGCGCAAAGCCTACAAGCTGGTCGCCATTGGTACGTCTACCGGCGGCCCGGTGGCCTTGCAGCGCGTATTGACCCAACTGCCGGCCAACTTTCCGGCGCCGATCGTGTTGATCCAGCACATGCCCGCCGCCTTCACCAAGGCCTTCGCCGAGCGCCTGGACAAGCTGTGCCGCATCAGCGTCAAGGAAGCCGAGGATGGTGACATCCTGCGTCCTGGCCTGGCACTGCTGGCACCGGGCGGCAAGCAGATGATGGTCGACGGCCGTGGCGCGATCAAAATCCTGCCGGGCGACGAGCGCTTGAACTACAAGCCGTGCGTGGATATCACCTTCGGCTCGGCGGCCAAGTCCTACGGCGACAAAGTTCTGGCGGTGGTACTCACCGGCATGGGCGCCGACGGCCGTGAAGGCGCACGCCTGCTCAAGCAGGGTGGCAGCGCGATCTGGGCGCAGGACGAAGCCAGCTGCGTGATTTATGGCATGCCCATGGCCATCGTCAAGGCGGACCTGGCTGATGCGGTTTATAGCCTGGACGACATTGGCAAACATCTGGTGGAGGCCTGCCTCTGATGGATGTCTTGAGCCTGATTGGCATCACCATGGCGTTTGTCGCGATTATCGGCGGCAACTACCTGGAAGGCGGCCACCTCGGCGCCTTGGCCAATGGCCCGGCGGCGCTGATCGTGATTGGCGGTACTGTGGGCGCGGCGCTGTTGCAGTCGCCGCTGAGTTCGTTCAAGCGCGCCATGCAGATTCTGGTGTGGATTATCTTCCCGCCGCGCGTGGACCTGCCCGGCGGCATCGACCGTGTGGTCAACTGGAGCCTCACCGCGCGCAAGGAAGGCCTGCTGGGCCTGGAAGGCGTGGCCGATGCCGAGCCCGACAGCTATGCACGCAAAGGCCTGCAATTGCTGGTCGACGGCGCCGAACCCGAGGCGATTCGCAGCATCCTTGAGGTGGATTTCTACACCCAGGAAAGCCGCGACATCAACGCCGCCAAAGTCTTTGAAAGCATGGGCGGCTACGCGCCGACCATCGGCATCATCGGTGCCGTGATGGGCCTGATCCACGTGATGGGCAACCTGGCCGACCCGTCGCAACTGGGCAGCGGCATTGCCGTGGCGTTTGTCGCCACCATTTACGGCGTGGCGAGTGCCAACCTGGTGTTGTTGCCGGTGGCCAGCAAACTCAAGTCGATCGCCATGCGTCAATCGCGTTACCGCGAAATGCTGCTGGAAGGCATCTTGTCGATTGCCGAGGGCGAGAACCCGCGCTCCATCGAATTGAAGCTCCAGGGCTTCATGGATTAATGCCCATGCACATCGACCTGTGGCCAGTGAGCGTTATGTGGCGAGCGAGCTTGTTGTGGCGATCGAGCTTGTTGTGGCGAGTGAGCTTGCTCACGCTGGGCTGCGAAGCAGCCCCAAAACCATACACCGCAACCTGCCTGAACAAACGCATTGCCTGGAGTGGGTCCGCTTCGCGCCCCAGCGCGAGCAAGCTCGCTCGCCACAATGAAGCGGGCAGCAGTGAAGCGCTCAATAGGGGTCAGGGAGGTATCTGCCTGTGAGCCGTCGTCGCCGCGAGCCTGAAGAGCACGTCAACCATGAACGCTGGCTGGTGTCCTACGCCGACTTCATCACCTTGCTGTTCGCGTTTTTTGTGGTGATGTACTCCATCTCGTCGATCAACGAGGGCAAGTACAAGATTATTTCCCAGGCGCTGGTGGGCGTATTCAACGACACCGACCGCTCGCTCAAGCCGATCCCGATTGGCGAGGAGCGGCCCAAGACCGTGACGCCGGCCAAGCCGCTGGTCAATGACAGTGACGAAACCGCCGCCGGCATCGGTGGCACCAGCGACCCGCTCAAAAGCATCGCCGATGACATCAGTGCCGCGTTTGGCGACTTGATCAAATCCAACCAGATGACCGTGCGCGGCAATGAGTTGTGGGTGGAGATCGAGCTTAATTCCAGCCTGCTGTTCGCCAGCGCCGATGCGTTGCCGAGCGATCAGGCGTTTACCATCATCGATAAGGTGGCGGCGATTCTCAAACCGTTTGAGAACCCGATCCACGTCGAAGGCTTTACCGATAATTTCCCGATCAGCACCGCGCAATACCCGACCAATTGGGAGCTGTCATCGGCACGGGCCTCAAGCATCGTGCGCATGCTCGCGATGCAGGGCGTGAACCCTGGGCGCCTGGCGTCGGTGGGTTACGGTGAGTTCCAACCGGTGGCCAATAACGCCACTGCCGAAGGCCGCGCGCGCAACCGCCGTGTGGTGCTGGTGGTGTCACGTAACCTGGATGTGCGCCGCAGCCTGACCGGCACCGGTACTGCCAACGCAACACCGGATGCAGCCTTGAAGCGGGCTGGCACACAAACTGCACCGCCAACCGTTAAGCCGCCGGTTCGTCAGAGCGCCGTCAATTCTCCGTCACCGGCTCAATAATGTTATGTAATGTCTCGGTCGCGCCTTAGCCTACCGGGAGGAACCAACTGAATGAGAGTCTGGGCAGTTGCCAATCAAAAGGGTGGAGTCGGCAAGACCACCACGTCCATCGCCTTGGCCGGCTTGCTGGCCGAGGCGGGCAAGCGTGTGGTCGTGGTCGACCTGGACCCGCACGGCTCGATGACCAGTTATTTCGGCTATGACCCGGATGCGCTGGAGCACAGCTGTTACGACCTGTTCCTGCACAAGGGCAGCGTACCGGCAGATTTGCCCGGGCAATTGCTGCTGCCCACCAGCAACGAGAGCATTTCGCTGTTGCCGTCGAGTACCGCGCTGGCGACCCTTGAGCGCCAGTCGCCGGGGCAGAGCGGCCTGGGCCTGGTGATCGCCAAGACCCTGGCGCAACTGTGGCAGGACTTCGACTACGCGATCATCGACAGCCCACCGTTGCTGGGCGTGCTGATGGTCAACGCCTTGGCGGCCAGCCAGCAGTTGGTGATCCCGGTACAGACCGAACACCTGGCGGTCAAAGGCCTGGAGCGTATGGTCAGCACCTTGGCGATGATCAACCGTTCGCGCAAACAGGCGCTGCCGTTCAGCATCGTGCCTACACTGTTCGACCGTCGTACCCAAGCGTCGCTGGGCACCTTGCGGGTGTTGCGCGATGCTTACCCGGAAACGATCTGGAACGGCTACATTCCGGTGGACACGCGCTTGCGTGACGCCAGCCGCGCCGGGCTCACGCCGTCGCAGTTCGACGGCAAGAGCCGTGGCGTACTGGCTTACCGTGCGTTGCTTAAACATCTGCTGTCCCAGCAACTTGTGGCGCAGGTGGCGTGATGAACCGTCCCGTTGAGCTTAAGACCCGGCCGCAACTGGCACTGGAATCCTACCTGGATGCCTTGTTGCAGGATGCGACGGCAGAAGAATTGCCCGAGCCGATTCTGGTCCTTGAACCGGCCGTAGTCGAACCCGAAAGCACCCTGGATGAATTTCAGTTAGCGGTGCTGGAAGAACAGGCTCGTGATGCCCACGTGGTGGTGCCGATTGTGCCTGCGCCCGTGGTGGTCACGCCCGTGGTGGTTGAACCGGTGGTCGATGTGCACCTGCCGCCGAGCATCACGCCGCCGCCGGTCACGGGTGACGGTCGCCCATCGTGGGCGGCCGAGCCGTTCGAGTGCCTGCTGTTCGACGTCGCCGGGTTGACCCTGGCGGTGCCGCTGGTGTGCCTGGGGTCGATCTACTCGCTGGAAGGCCAGGAGCTGACGCCGCTGTTCGGGCAACCGGAGTGGTTCCTCGGCATCCTGCCCAGCCAGGCCGGCAACCTCAAGGTGCTGGATACGGCGCGCTGGGTGATGCCCGACCGCTACCGCGATGATTTTCGCCAGGGCTTGCAATACGTGATCTCGGTGCAGGGCTACGAGTGGGGGCTGGCGGTGCATCAAGTCAGCCGCTCGTTGCGCCTGGACCCGAATGAAATCAAGTGGCGCAGCCACCGGGGCCAGCGGCCTTGGCTGGCGGGCACCGTGATTGAACATATGTGCGCGTTGCTCGACGTCGCCGAACTGGCCGAGTTGATCGCCAGTGGGGCGGTCAAGACGATGCCACAGAACAAACGCAGTTGATTGAACAATAAGGGCCGTGCGGTTGCGCGGTCGAAGAAGCACACACTGAAGGGGTCAGGGGTATGAACAAGTCAGCATCCGCACAAGGTTTGGATGATCCGATCCTGCAATGGGTTACCTTCAAACTGGACAATGAAACCTACGGCATTAACGTGATGCGCGTGCAGGAAGTGCTGCGCTACACCGAAATCGCCCCGGTTCCAGGCGCGCCGAGCTACGTGTTGGGCATCATCAACCTGCGTGGCAACGTGGTGACGGTGATCGATACCCGCCAGCGTTTTGGCCTGATGCCTACTGAAGTCAACGACAACACGCGTATCGTGATCATCGAAGCCGACAAGCAAGTGGTCGGTATCATGGTCGACAGCGTGGCTGAAGTGGTTTACCTGCGCCAATCGGAAGTGGAAACCGCGCCGAACGTCGGTAACGAAGAGTCGGCCAAGTTCATCCAGGGCGTGTGCAACAAGAACAACGAGCTGTTGATTCTGGTTGAGCTGGACAAGATGATGAGCGAAGAAGAATGGTCGGAACTGGAGAGCATCTGATTGTTCCTTGATGCGGCGGTGATTGTCCTGGCCCTGTTGTGGGCCGGGACGTTGGCATTCCTGCTGCGCTATATGCGCCAGCAACGGGAACTGGCCGTGCAGCAGGCCGAGCGCGATGCTGTGCGTGACCGACGGATTCTGGATTTGGTCAAGCGTGTGGATCACTTCCAGCAGAGTGCGGTGAAGGTCGGGGATGAAGTGCATGAACTGCGCGCGATTCTTGGGCCGTTGCCGGATAAGTTGGCGCAGATTGAGCAGCGTGATCCTTCAAGCCTGTCGTTTGCCCAGGCGGCCAAATTGGTCGGCATGGGGGCGACGGTGGATGAGCTGACGCAGTCGTGTGGGTTGACCCAGGCTGAGGCGCAGTTGATGAGCAAGTTGCACAAGAGCTGATTGCGGCGATCCTCTGAGACACCGCGGTCGAAATGTGGGAGCTGGCTTGCCTGCGATGGCATCAACTCGGTGTACCTGATGTACCCAAGTGCCTGCATCGCAGGCAAGCCAGCTCCCACAGTTGACCGAGTATTGTTCTGTTGCTCTGGCCATTACATCCTTTTCGCTGGCGAAATCAGCGGTCTTTTGATCTGCGCTTTAGATCGAAAGCCGACCGGAGTGGTTGGATCAAAAGCACATCAACGTGCTTTCGGGCTACCGATACAATCCTTATAGCAAGGCTCCACACGCACATCCGGCCTGTCGTCGACGTAGAAGCCGTCGCGATTGGGCATCTTCAGATGAGTGAGGGTGGCAGCATCCACCGTGGCGTTCGCTTCCACTATCTCGTTTTTGTTGAGGATATAACCCACCACTGCGTACACCTGATCATTGCTCAACGACTGTGGTTGCTGGAAGGGCATGGTGCGCCTTACATAGTCGAACAGGGTGGTTGCGTAGGGCCAATAACTGCCGACCGTTTTGACCGGTTTGGGTGTGGGGAGCGAGCCTGCGCCGCCCATTAGTGCCGGGCCGGTGCCGCCCTCCAGGTTGGCGCCGTGGCAGCCAAGGCAGGCGGTTTGATAGACCTTTTCGCCTTCCATGACCGTGCCTTGTCCGGCGGGCAGGCTCTTGCCATCGGGAGCGACGTCGATGTTCCAGCGGGCGATGTAGTGCTCTGTCACCGGCTGCCCCAAGCCGGATTGCGCAGCCGTCGATGCGCATGCGACCACGCCCATGCTCAGTAGCCCCAATGCCATGGCGGTAAGGTTATGCACGGCCATTGCTCACCTCCCCATTGGCGTTGATGCGCCAGGGCTGGATTGCATTGTTGTGGTAGAACGAGAAGTCCCCGCGCACGGCTTTCAATTGTTCCAGGCTGGGTTGCACGTAGCCGGTCTCGTCGATGGCGCGGCTCATGATGAGCATTTCTTTGCCCAGCCATTGGAAGGGCGCGCGAAACACCGTCAGGCATTTGTTCAGCACCGGCTCCTGCAGCGTGGCCGCATACCAGTTGTTCCCGCCGTCGACGGACACGTCCACGCGGGTGATTTTTCCGTTGCCGCTCCAGGCGATCCCGCGTATTTCATGCGGGCCTTTGCGGGTGAGTGTCTGGGTGCCGGACGGGGCCGTGATGAGTGACTTGCACTCCATCACGAAGGAGAACTTCCTGGCTCGCCCATCTGGCATCAAGTCGGTGTATTTGGCCGTTTCTTCACGGCTGTACGCCGGGGCATCGGTGACATGCAGGCGGCGCAGCCACTTGATGTGGGTATTGCCTTCATAACCCGGAACGATAAGACGCAGGGGGTAACCTTGCTCGGGGCGCAGCCTTTCGCCGTTTTGGCTGTAGGCGACCAACACGTCATCCAGGCATTTTTCGAGCGGCAGGCTGCGGGTCATGGCGGCGCCATCGGCGCCTTCAGCCACAACCCATTTCGCCCCTGGCTTAAGGCCAGCCGCGTGCAGCAAGGTTTTCAGCGGCACGCCGATCCACTCGGCACAGCTGACCAGGCCCGCGACTTCAGCGGCGGTTTTGCCCCAGGGCGGCAGGAATGAAGGGTTGCCCGAGCATTCGATGAAGTGGATGCGCGAGACGGCGGGAAACTGGCGTAGCTCATCGAGGGTGAACAGCAAGGCTGTGTCGGTCAGCCCATGAATCACCAGGAAGTGCCTGGCCGGGTCAATCGCTGGCACGCCGGCGTGATGGCGTTCAAAAAACAGCCCGTTGGGCGTAATGATGCCGTCCAGTTCCTGCAGGGGCGAAGTACTGTAAGCCGACATGCGCTCGGTAAGCCCGGGGTAGAGATTGCGCACCGCATCCGTCTCAAAGCTGGACGGTTTACCGTAAGGCACACCGGTGGGACCGCCCAAGGTTTTTGTCCAGGCCGGCACTTCCAGTTGTTCCTCGGCTGATCCGGGAGACTGTGCCGCGCGCGCCAACGGGCCAAAAGCAACCCCGAGCGCGGCGCTGCCAACCAGCAGGCTGGTTTTGCCGAGGAAGTCCCGGCGAGCCAGGGGCGCGGCGATTGCGGGCTTATCGTCTGTTGAGTCGTCTTTCATTCTGGCTCTCCTGAGCAAAAATTTTGGCGACTCGCCAGCGGTTAACGCTGCACCATTGGTTTTAATGTAGTCGGTTTTTAATCGCAGGCTTTGAAATTGATGTAACCCGGCGACGAATTAATTTTCAAGCAGATGGCTTTTTTCTTCTCCTCAAAGGTCCACATCCTTCAGGAACCCTTGAACCCAGGAGAATGCCCCCATGACCACCCCCAAAGCACTGTTGATCCTGCACGGCAAGCAAGCCCTCAATGAGGACGTGCGCGCTGCCGTGCAGGCCCGGCGCGAGCAGGGTTGGGAGCTGGCGGTACGGGTGACGTGGGAGGGCGGCGATGCCCAGCGCCTGGTCAATGAAGCCTTGGCCGACGGTTATACCCACTTGATCGCCGGTGGTGGCGACGGCACGTTGCGTGATGTAGCCGAGGCCATGGCCTTGGCCAAGACCGACGCCAGCCTGGTGTTGATGCCGCTGGGCACCGCCAACGACTTTGCCCGCGCCGCCGGTGTGCCGCTGGAGCCTGAACGCGCGCTGGCGCTGCTGGATGTGCCGCCCAGGGCCATCGACCTCGGTCAGGCCGGTGGGCAGATGTTCCTCAATATGGCCACCGGCGGCTTTGGTAGCCAGGTCACCGCCAATACCTCTGAAGACCTGAAAAAAGTGCTGGGCGGCGCGGCGTATCTGTTCACCGGGCTGTCGCGTTTCAGCGAGTTGAAGGCGGCGTATGGCGAGCTGGAAGGGCCGGGCTTTCACTGGAAGGGCGATTTGCTTGCACTGGGCATCGGCAACGGCCGCCAGGCGGGCGGTGGGCATGTGCTGTGCCCTGGCGCGCTGGCCGATGATGGCTTGCTTGATATCAGTATTTTGCCGGCGCCCCAGGAAGTGGTCGGCACGCTGATGACCCTGATGAGTGACGGCTGGGGCCTGGACAATATGTTTGTGCGCGCGCGCCTGCCATGGGTCGAGATCAAAGTGGCCGAAGGGCTGTATATCAACCTTGATGGCGAGCCATTGAAAGGCGATGACCTGCGTTTTTCCGCGCTGCCCAAGGCCCTGCGCGTGCACTTGCCGCTAGGCTCGCCGTTAGTCGTCCAGGCTGATGATCTGCTCACGAACGGCGAATAACACCAGGCCCGCCACGTCGAAGATCTGCAGGCGTTTCATGATCTGCGAGCGATGCGCTTCCACTGTCTTGATACTCAAGCCCAGGCCATGGGCGATTTCCCGGGTGGACTTGCCGCGCACGATCAAACGCAGGATCTCCAGCTGGCGCGCCGTAAGGTTATGGCTGTCGGCGGCGGAGGAGACAGGCCCCTGGCTGCGGATCAGCGCCTGGTTGATCACCGTGTGGGCAATCGCAGGGCTCAGGTAGCGCTCGTTGTTACGCAAGGCCAGCAGGGCATGTTCCAGCTCGCTGGCGGTGGTGTCCTTGAGCAGGTAGCCATGGGCGCCGGACTCCAGCGCGCGCATGATCAGCTCCGGGTCGGTGTGCATCGACAGGATCAGCACCTTGCTTTTGGGGTAGGCCGCCTTGAGTTGCTGAAGCGCGTCGAGGCCGCCGGTGTATTTCATCGACAGGTCGAGCAGCACGATATCTGGCTGCAGTGCGCTGAATGTCTCCAGCAATTGCGCGCCATCGCTGGCCTCGCCGATCACGCTGTAGCCTTGGATATCCTGGATCAGCGCGCGTACGCCGGCCCGGATCAGTGCGTGGTCATCCACCAGGAGTAAGTTGCAAGTCACTCGAGAACCTTAGGGGAATTGGCCCGTTCGAGGGCGCGGGGCGCCCAGGGAAAAAGCGCGTCGATGCGCGTGCCTTTGCCTGGCTGGCTGCTGACAGACAATGCACCGCCCAGTTGGTCGATGCGCTCGGTCATGCCGGCCATGCCTCGTTGGCCTTCAAGGCCTGGGTTGGTCGCCGGTGAAAAGCCCAGGCCGTCATCGCAGATCATCAGCGACAGGCCTTCGGGCAGGCGTTGCAGGCGTACCAGCAAATTCTGCGCCTGGGCATGGCGCAACATATTGGTCACCGCTTCCTGGGTGATGCGAAAGGCGGCCACGGCCATTTCTTCCGGGATGCCGGTCAGGCGCTGCTGGCATTCCAGGCTCCAGTGCACCGAGGTGTTTTCCAGGGTCTTGAGCAAGTGCGCGCGCAGGCTCGCCTCAAGGCCCAGGCTGGCCAACTGGCGGGGGTTGAGGATGGCGGACACGTCGCGCACTTTGGCCAGGGTTTCGTTCAAGGTATTGCATAACATCGTGCATTGGCTTTGCAGGTCGTCGGGCAGGCGACGCTTGAGCCATTCGCTTTGCAGTTTGGCGGCGGTCAGCAGTTGGCCGATATCGTCATGCAGTTCGCGGCTGAGGCGGTGGCGTTCGTTTTCCTGGACTTGCAGCAGGCGGTCGGCCAGTTCCTGCGGCTGGAATTTTATCGACTTGCGCGAGCGCCACTGCTGCAGCCCCACCACCACCAGGGTGGCCAGGTTGAGCAGCACTATCAACAAAGGCAGGGGAGCTGAGCGTGTGTAGGCCCACAGACTGACCAACAGCGAGCAAAGGCACAGGGCGAGGGCCAGGCGGCGAGCATTGCTGCGGGACACGGACCTTGCGATGAGTGACTTTAGGCTGGCGTACATAGCGGATGGAGCCAATGAAGGTTCGCTGCGGGAAGACCGGTCACTGCGGCTGACAGGGCTCTGTGTGGAATACGGTGCTGGAACGTTTTTTTATACATGCTGAAGTTGAGTCACTTCGAACGGGGCATAGTACCACCACTATTACCGTCGGTCGCCTGGCGCCTTACCCGGTGCCGCCTAATCTGCGCCAAACGCCGAGGAACCTGACTCCGTAGTTCAAAGAGCCAGCGGTTTACTCAGCATAGTTATATTAATTTGGTTTGTTTGTATCGATATTGCGTTGATGGCTAATTGATATATATCGCCCACGCATCATTGTCGACCGTTTAATGTACGGTCGTTTTTAGATAACTCGACGATCAAATACGACCTGTCAGTACTCAGGACGCGTGATGTACGCGCTGTTGTGGTTTATGCGTGAAGTCTTTCTGCGGGATGTGCAAAGTGACGGTCGCGATCAGTGTGGTTTGTTCGCTGTCGTCCAGCGTCAGTTCGCCGGTGCGGATGTCGATCAGCTCCAGTTGCCAGGCCAGCAGCGTCAGGCAGTCATGCAGGGCACTCAGCGCCTGGTCGTGCAGCTCCATGGGGCTTGCGGCGTTGGCGATCAGGTATTGGATATGTCGGGAAAACTCGCTGATCGCCTGCAGGGCCAGGCCTTCGGCTTTTTCCGCCAGCTTGGCCAGGCTGGTTTTCATGCAGTCGATGGCATCGCTGTCGTTGCGAATCAGATGTAAATGGTGCAGGCACTCTTCTGACTTGGCCAAAAGCTTTTCGGCTTCCAGCAGAAACTCGGGAAGTGCAGTCTGCCATTCGTTTGCGCTATTCATCATGCAAGTCTCCGCAACATAAGGTCGGGTGATGAGATGTCGCACCGGGTGAATGGCGTAAAACTACCGCTGAAATATGACTGAGATCTGTAGCCTGCTTCTGAAATTTCAGTAGGACCGTTACTTGAATGATCAGAGTAGCCGTGGAAGGCCCTGGTCATTCGGGTCATTTGCACAACTTTGGTTGCCGCCACGTATAAGTCTGGAAGACCCGTGGGCCGAGGGCTTGGGATGGCAAACAAAAGCCTGACTCCATTCATGCAATGAGAATGGCGTCACATTAATGGCTATTAGATATCGCGAATATCAGGTCGGGCCTGATTGTGCATAGGGGAATCCCTTACACAGCGGAACCCTACGTCGATTTGAATGTCGCGCAAGGTCGCTGTACTGCCGTCTGGAGAGCGGATTGCAGTAAACCATGATGTCAGTGTGACATCAATGTATTTACATGGCATTTTACCGGGGTCAAGGTCTGGCGCTTGCCGCCGATAACCACCCTTAAGTGAGCTGCACAATCCCACATCAGGAGCTTTTAATGGCCGGCATTCTCGACACGGTAGATCAACGCACGCAACTGGTGGGTGAGAATCGCCTGGAGATCCTCATGTTTCGCCTGGCCGGGCGGCAATTGTTTGCGATCAACGTGTTCAAGGTTCAGGAAGTCCTGCAACTGCCCAAGTTGACCCTGATGCCCCAGCGTCACCCGTTTGTATGCGGCGTGGTCAACCTGCGTGGCCAGACCCTGCCGGTCATCGACCTGTCACAGGCCATCGGCATGCGCCCGCTGGTGCCGGGGCCGAACAGCACGATTATCGTCACCGAGTACAACCGCTCGGTGCAGGCCTTCCTGGTGGGCGGTGTGGACCGTATCGTCAACATGAACTGGGAAGCCATCCTGCCGCCACCGGCCAGCGCCGGGCGCCAGCATTACCTCACGGCCATCAGCAAGGTCGATGACCAGTTGGTGGAAATCATCGACGTGGAAAAAGTCCTCGCCGAAATCGTGCCCTATAACGCCAAAGTCTCCCGCGAAAAACTCGAAGACCCGGTGCTGGAACGTGCCCGTGGCCGCGAAGTGCTGCTGGTGGACGATTCCAACGTGGCCCTCTCGCAACTGCGCGACACCCTGGGGCAACTCGGCGTGAAGATGCACATTGCCAGCGACGGCCTCAAGGCGCTGAACATGCTCAAGGCCTGGGCCGACAGCGGCCAGGTCATGACCGACAAATTGCTGATGATCTTCACCGACGCCGAAATGCCCGAGATGGACGGCTACCGCCTGACCACCGAAATCCGCAACGACCCGCGCCTGCGTGGCCTTTATGTGGTGCTGCACACCTCGCTGTCGGGCAGCTTCAACGACTCAATGGTCAAGAAGGTCGGTTGCGACAACTTCCTGTCCAAATTCCAACCCGACAAGCTGGTGGATGTGGTGCGCCAACGCTTGATGTTGGACGAAGTGCCCGCCTGAGCAGGCGGCCTATTGTGGCAGGCAGTCTCGTGATGGCAGGCAGGCTTGTTGTGGCAAGCAGGCTTGTTGTGGCGAGCAGGCTTGCCCTGCGTTGGGCTGCGAAGCAGCCCCAATAAACACACCGCGTAACCTCAGGCAAAACCAAAGCGCCTGGTTTCAGGGCCGCTTCGCCCCCCAACGCAGGGCAAGCCTGCTCGCCACAGTAAGCTTACCGGTCACAAGAGCTCCAGCGACCTTTGATTCTGGAAGTCCCGTCCTATAGGGTGGCGCTTTGTCCCCCTCAGGAATGCAGGCCCATGCTTCGTCTCAGCGCGCTGTACCGTTACCCCTTGAAGTCCGGCAAGGCCGAAGCCTTGCAGCACATCGGCCTGGATAAACTCGGGCTGGATGGGGATCGACGCTGGATGCTGGTGGACGAAGCCAGTGGCCGATTCCTGACCCAGCGGGCGGTGGCGAAGATGAGCCAGTTGTCGGCGTTGTGGAACAGCGCCGGTGGCCTGACCCTGAATTCGCCTGGCTTTGCCACGCTGGACGTGGCGCTGCCGGGCAGCGATGCCGAGTTGCGCGGCGTGACGATATGGCGCGACACACTGCGTGTGCCGGATGCCGGCGATGCGGCGGCGGCCTGGGTCAGCGACTTTATCGGCAAGCCCACGCGGCTGGTGCAGGTGCCGCTGGCACGTGCACGTACTACCGAGGCCGGTTATGGCAAGGACGACGATCAGGTCGGTTTTGCCGATGGTTTCCCCTTGCTGCTGATCGGCCAAGCCTCGTTGGACGACTTGTCCCAGCGCATCGGCCGGCCGATGGAAATGCTGCGTTTCCGTCCCAATCTAGTGATTGAAGGCAGCGAGGCCTTCGCCGAAGACGGTTGGAAACGCGTGCGTATCGGCGACGTGGAGTTTCGCGTGGTCAAGTCGTGCTCGCGCTGCATCCTCACCACCATCGACCCGGCCAGCGGCGAGCGCAGCGCCGACCGTGAGCCGCTGGCGACACTCAAGACCTACCGTGAGCAGGGCGGTGACGTGATGTTCGGCCAGAACCTGGTCAACGATGGCAGCGGTGAATTAGCCGTCGGAATGCCCGTGACGATCCTGGAATAAAAAATGCCCGTCTCTTGCGAGACGGGCATTTTTTTGCGCTGTAACCCTTAGCCGCGGTATTCGCACAGGTAAGCGGTGTCTACGGCAACCTTCAGTTGGAACTTGCTGTTGGCCGGCACGTTGAACTGGCTGCCGGCCGCGAAGGTTTCCCAGGCGTTGGCATCTGGCAGCTTGACGGACAGGGCGCCGGACACCACGTGCATGATTTCACGCTGGGCGGTGCCGAATTCGTATTCACCCGGTGCCATCACGCCGATGGTCGCAGGGCCCTCTGCGGTGCCGAAAGCGATCGACTTGACGGTGCCGTCGAAGTACTCGTTGACTTTGAACATGGGTGAATCCTCGGAAAAGGGTCTGGAAAGGTCGGCCAGTATGCCCAAGGCCGGTGGTGCTGCCTAGACCGGCAAAATCAACGGGAGCAGGCGTGCGGTGTTGCGCGCGTCTTCCAATGCCCGATGTTGCTGGCCATGGAACTGCATCCCCGCCAATTGCAGCGCACCGTTGAGCCCCAAGGGCTTGTCCAGCCGCCGGGCCTTGGCGAAACGCTGCTTGAGGTTCACATGCGCGGTCTGGGCGAGCGCGCTGGTCAGGCCATGGCGTTGCCATTCAAGTTCAAGCTGCGCGCGGTCGTAGTCGCCCCAGCTGGCCCAGCCTTCCAGGCGCGCTTGATGTTGGCCCAGCCAACGCTCAAACAAGGGCCACACCTCGGTGATCGGCGCCGCCGCGTCGATGTTGGCCTGGGTGATATGCGTGAGTTGGCGACAGAACGGCGTCAGCAAGGGGCGACGCAGCGGCCGCACAAAGCGCTGGAAGTGATCCAGTTCGCGGCCCTGGCGGTTCACGAGGCTGGCGCCGATCTCGATGACTTCCATCTCCGTCACGGGCCAGCCGCCTTCATCCGTTGTGGCTTCAAGGTCAATAATCAGCCAATGGGGCATCGTGCAGGTTCCCGTACTCGTCCTTTCCTGATGGGGATAGAGCGTAGCTGGGCCGTGTAGTTCCGCCTAGGGTGTTATTCGATCTCCAGCAAAACCTGGCGATTGCGCACTTGATCACCTGCGACGACCTGCACACCCTTGATCACACCGTCGATGCCGGCCGTCAGCGGATGTTCCATTTTCATGGCTTCGAGCACCAGCAGCAGTTGGCCTTTGCTGACGCTTTCACCGGCGCTCACGCGGATATCGACAATCGCGCCGTCCATCGGTGCCTTGACGATGCCGGTGCTGGCGTCGGCCTGGCGGCTGGCGACGTGTTGGGTGCGGTTGATGATCTTCACGCCCGGCAGCCAGAGCTGAGTGTCGTCCAGATGGTAGGGCAGGCGACGGCGAATACCGTCGATCACCAGTGTGGCCCAGCGGCCGTCGGTGGTCAGGTCATGGATCTCGATGCCGTTGGCTTGCAGATGGTTGCCGTCCAATACGTTGACGTCGAGGTCCTGCACCTCGTCGTTCACCGCCAGGCGATAGCGCCAGGCGGCCTTGTTGCGCCATCCCGACAAGCCTTGGCGGTGGGTGTTGGCGCTGTGTTGGTAAAACAGTGCGGCGGCCAGCGCGACCTGCTCCTTTGTCGCGGCGTGACGTGGGATGTCATTGAAGTGTTTGGCGATAAACCCGGTACTGAACTCGCCTGCGATAAAGTCCGCTTGCCCGAGCAGGTCAACCAGCAAACCCTGGTTGGTGGTGACGCCCAGTAACACGGTGTCTTGCACTGCGCGCAGCAATTTGCGCCGGGCCTCTTCGCGGGTGGCGCCGTGGGCGATGATTTTGCCCAGCATGGCGTCATAGAACGGGCTGATGCGCTGGCCCTCAAGCACGCCGTGGTCGATGCGTACCCGGGCAGCCGGCTCCCAGCGCAACACATCGCCGGTTTGCGGCAAAAAGCCCTGGGCCGGGTCTTCGGCGTACAGGCGCACTTCCATGGCGTGGCCGGTCAGGGTCACGTCGGCCTGTTGCAAGGGCAGCGGTTCGCCAGCGGCGATGTTCAGTTGCAACTCAACCAAGTCCAACCCCGTGATCAGTTCGGTGACCGGGTGCTCCACTTGCAGGCGGGTGTTCATCTCCAGGAAGTAGAAGTGGCCGTTGCGGTCGAGCAAAAATTCGACGGTGCCGGCGCCGACGTAATTGACCGCACGCCCAGCCTTCAGCGCAGCTTCGCCCATGGCCTGGCGCAGCGCAGGTGTCATCACCGGGCAGGGCGCTTCTTCGATGACTTTCTGGTGGCGGCGCTGGATCGAGCAGTCGCGTTCGCCCAGGTAAATGAGGTTGCTGTGGCTGTCGCCGAACAGTTGGATTTCAACGTGGCGCGGGTCGATCAAAGCTTGTTCGAGGATCAGTTCGTCGCTGCCAAACGCGTTGAGGGCTTCGGAGCGTGCGGTACGCAGTTGATCGAGCAGTTGGCTGCCGTCGTGGACCAGGCGCATGCCACGCCCGCCACCGCCGGCACTGGCTTTGATCATCAGCGGGTAGCCGATACGGTTGGCTTCTTGCTGCAAGGTCGCGTCATCCTGGGCATTGCCTTGGTAACCGGCGATGCACGGCACACCCGCGTCGAGAATGGCGAGTTTGGACTGGCGTTTGCTGCCCATCAGCTCGATGGCGGCAACGCTGGGGCCGATGAAGGTGAGGCCGGCGTCCAGGCAGGCTTGGGCGAATCCAGCGTTTTCGGAGAGGAAGCCGTAGCCGGGGTGGATGGCGTCGGCGCCTGTGCGTCTGGCGGCGTCGAGGATGGCCGGGATGTTGAGGTACGACTGGTTAACCGGCGCGGGGCCGATGTGGACGGCTTCGTCGGCCATTTGCACGTGCAGGGCCTGGGCGTCGGCGTCGCTGAAGACGGCGACGGTGCGGTAGCCCAGGGTTTGGGCGGTGCGCTGTATGCGGCAGGCGATTTCGCCGCGGTTGGCGATCAGGATTTTGGTGAATGCAGGCATGGGTTTATCCCTTGGCACATTGGGTGAATGTTCGGGCCTCATCGCAGGCAAGCCAGCTCCCACAGTTTGAAATGCATTCCCCTTGTGGGAGCTGGCTTGCCTGCGATGGCGTCATCGAGACCACCCAGGCTTACGCTTCTGCACAAACGCCTGCGTCCCCTCAATCCCTTCCTCACTCGTCACCGCCTCGGCAAACCATTCTGCGGCCTGATCCAACAGCGGGCCGACCGGCTGTTCCACACTGGCGAGCAACAGCGCTTTAGTCCGCGCATTCGCCCCCGGCGCACAGCGCAACACCTGCCCCAGCACCTCATCCAATCGTTCCGCCAAGGCTTGTGCATCGCGCTCGACGTAATGCACCACGCCCAACCGCTCAGCCTCAACCCCATCAAAGCGCGCCGCCGTCAGCGCCAGTCGGCGTGCCTGGGTCAAGCCAATGCGCTTGACCACAAACGGCGCAATCTGCGCCGGCAACAAGCCCAGGCTGGTCTCAGGTAACCCGAACTGCGCCTGGTGGTCGGCAATCGCGATATCACTCACGCACGCCAGCCCAAAGCCGCCGCCCAGCACCGCGCCTTGCAGCACCACGATCACCACTTGCGGCACGGCTTCGACGGCTTGCAGCAGGGTGCCGAAGGCGCGGTTCAGCGCCGGCAACTGCCCGCCCGCCATGACCATGTCTTTCACATCCGCCCCGGCACAGAAGTGCCCACCGGCGCCGCTGATCACCACGGCGCGCACCTGGCTGTCCAATTGTGCCAATACCGACCGCAGTTCGTTGACCATCTCCAGGCTCATCGCATTGCGGCTGGCGGGGCGGTTAAGGGTGATGTGCAGCACGCCGTTGTGCGGCTCGAGCAGCAGGGTGTTCATGATTTTTTCCCGGGCAGGGTGCCCATCAATTTGCAGATGATGCCCAGCATGATTTCGTCGGCGCCGCCGCCAATCGATACCAACCGCACGTCACGGTAGGCGCGGGCCACCGGGTTGTCCCACATAAAGCCCATGCCGCCCCAGTATTGCAGGCAGCTGTCGCTGACCTCACGGCCCAGGCGCCCGGCCTTGAGTTTGGCCATGGAGGCCAGGCGTGTCACATCCTGGCCTTTGATGTATTGCTCGGTGGCCTGGTAGACCAGCGCGCGCAGGCATTCGATTTCGGTGGACAGCTCGGCCAGGCGAAAGTGGATCACCTGGTTGTCGATCAGCGCCTTGCCGAAGGTCTGGCGCTCTTTGCAGTATTCGATGGTGCTGTCGATGCAATGCTCCAGGCCCTTGATCATATTGGCTGCGCCGAACAGGCGTTCTTCCTGGAACTGCAGCATTTGCATCATGAACCCTGCGCCTTCGTGGCCGATGCGGTTGCGTTGCGGCACGCGCACACCGTCGAAAAATACTTGGGCGGTCTCGGAGCTGTGCATGCCGAGCTTTTCCAGCGGCGGGCTGACGCTGATGCCTGGGGTGGTCATTGGCACCATGATCAATGATTTGTTGATATGCGGCTTGTCGTCGGAGGTGTTGGCCAGCAGGCAGATAAAGTCGGCGCTGGGCGAGTTGGTGATCCACATTTTGCTGCCGTTGATCACGTAGTCGCCGCCGTCCTTGCGCGCGTGGGTTTTAAGCCCCGCCACGTCGGAGCCGGCGCCGGTTTCCGAGACGCCGATGCAACCCACTTGCTCGCCGCTGATGGCCGGGCGCAGGAATTCGTCGCGCAGTTCATCGGAGCCGAAGCGGGCGAGGGCGGGCGTGCACATGTCGGTTTGCACGCCGATGGACATGGGGATGCCGCCGCAACGGATGGTGCCAAATTCTTCAGCGGCGACAATGGAGTAGCTGTAGTCCAGGCCCATGCCGCCGAATTGTTCCGGCTTGGAAATGCCCAGCAGGCCGAGGTCGCCGGCCTTGCGGAAAATTTCGTGAATGGGAAAACGCCCGGCTTTTTCCCACTCGTCCACGTGCGGGTTGATCTCGCGGTCGACGAAGGCACGCACGGTGCGGCGCAGTTCCTGGTGTTCCTGGGTGAAGATCATTGTTGTTGTTCTCCTTATTGGGACGCGGAGCGTCCTTGGCTGCGTTACCACGCGGAGCGTGGGCACGATCAGCGCGCTACACCAAAGCTGTTGGGCTGCAGTTGGCGCACCTCGGCCTCGTGGCAGATATCCAGCAAGAACCCCAATAGCGTGCGGGTATCGCGTGGATCTATCAGCCCGTCGTCCCACAGGTTGGCGCTGCCATAGAGGGCGGTGGACTGGCTGTCGAGTTTCTGCGCGGTGACCTGTTCGAGCATGTCCAGCACCTTGGGGTCGGGCACCAGACCGTCCTTCAATTGCTTGGCCTCAGTCACGATGCGCAGCACCTTGCCCGCTTGCGCGCCGCCCATCACCGCCGTGCGGCTGTTGGGCCAGGCGAAGATAAAACGCGGGTCCAGGCCACGGCCGCACATTGCATAGTTGCCCGCGCCATAAGAGCCGCCGACCACCACCGTGAGTTTAGGCACCCGCGCATTGGCCACCGCCTGAATCATCTTCGCGCCGTGCTTGATCACGCCTTGTTGCTCCGATTCGGTGCCGACCATAAAGCCGGTGGTGTTGTGCAGGAACAGCAGCGGCGTGCGGCTCTGGTCGCACAGTTGGATAAATTGCGCCGCCTTGCTCGCGCCCTTGGGCGTAATGGGGCCGTTGTTGCCGATCACACCGACGGCGCGGCCCTGGATATGCAAGTGGCCGCAGACGGTGTGGGCGTCGAACTCGCCTTTGAACTCCAGAAAGTGCGAGCCGTCGGCCAGGCGTGCGAGGATTTCGCGCACGTCGTAGGGTTTTTTCGGGTCATCGGGGATCAACCCCAGCAACTCGTCGATAGGATACAGCGGGTCCTTGTAAGCCCGTTGTGGAGCGGGTGGCAGGCGATCATCCCACGGCAGCAGGCTGACGATTTCGCGCACGATGCGCACGCCATCGGCATCGTTTTCCGCCAGGTACTCGGCCGTGCCGGCGGTTTGCGCGTGCATCTCGGCGCCGCCCAGCTCTTCATCAGTCGCGACTTCGCCGGTGGCGGCCTTGAGCAGCGGCGGCCCGGCCAAAAACAGCTTGGCCTTGCCGCGCACCACCACCACGTAATCCGACAGCCCCGGTTGATACGCGCCGCCCGCCGTGGCCGAGCCGTGTACCACGGTGATCTGCGGCAAGCCCATGGCCGACATGCGCGCCTGGTTGGCGAAGCTGCGTGCGCCTTCGACGAAAATCTCGGCGGCGTAATTGAGGTTGGCACCGCCGCTTTCCGCCAGGGTCACCACCGGCAGTTTGTTTTCCATGGCGATCTGTTGCAGGCGCAGGGATTTTTTCAGGCCGGACGGCGAAATGGTGCCGCCCTTGATCGCGCTGTTGTTGGCCACCACCAGCATGCGTACGCCGCTGACGTAGCCGATACCGGCGATCAAGCCGCCTCCGGCCGCGCTGCCGTCTTTGTCATCGTGGAGTTTGTAGCCGGCCAGGCTGGCCAATTCCAGAAACGGCGCGCCGGGGTCCAGCAGCAGGTTGAGGCGCTCGCGGGGCAACAACTGGCCGCGTTTGTCGAACTTGGGTTTGGCTTCCTGTGCTTTGGCGAGCAGGTTGTGCTCCAGTTGGCGCAACTGTTGGATGCTTGCCAGCATGGCTTCACGGTTGTGCGCGAACTGTGGGCTGTGGGCGTCGATCAGGCTTTCAATCACCGGCATGGTTCAGTGCTCCGTCTTCAGCACATCGGGTAAATAGGCGCGGTGGAAACCGTTGAACGGCTCGCTCGGCGGCTGCGCCTTGTGCAGCGGCCAGGCGCGGCTGCCCAGGCTGGCAGCGCCGTCGATGCGCAAGGTGCTACCGCTGATAAACGCGGCGGCGGGGCTGAGCAAAAACACGATGGCCGCGCTGACTTCCGATTCGGTGCCGATGCGCTTGAGCGGCACGTGCTCACGCAGGGTGGGGATCACTGCCTTGAACGCGCCTTCGTAGGTGTCCATGCCGCTGGACGCAATCCAGCCCGGCGCCACGGCGTTGACGCGTACACCGGCGTAACCCCATTCGAAAGCGGCGGTCTTGGTAAAGTTGTCCATGCCTGAGCGTGCAGCACCCGAGTGGCCCATGCCGGGCATGCCGCCCCACATGTCGGCGAGCATGTTGACGATGGCGCCGCCGTGCTTGTTCATCGACTGGTTGAACACTTCACGGGCCATCAGGAAACCGCCCACCAGGTTGGTGCGCAGTACGGTTTCAAAGCCTTTTTGATTGATCGAAGCCAGTGGCGACGGGTATTGACCGCCGGCGTTGTTCACCACCCCATGGATCGGCCCATGCTCGCGGATGATCTGCGTGACCAGCGCTGTCACTGCTTCTTCATCGCGAATATCGCAGGCCAGCCAGTGCGCGGTGCCGCCGTCTTCGGCGATTTCGGCGGCCACCTGTTGCAGCTTTTGCGGCTTGCGCCCCACCAGTATCACACTGGCACCAAGGGCCGCCAGTTCATGGGCAGTGCAGCGGCCAATGCCACTGCCGCCGCCAGTGACTATCACGGTTTGCCCCTGGAACAGGTCGGCTTTGAAGATCGAGTCGAAGGCCACGGCGACGGTCCTTTAGGAGAGTTGATCGGCTATGTGTTGCGGCACGGCGATGGGGATTTCCAGCAATTGTTGGGCGAAGGCCTTGCCTTGCGGGTCGATGCGCAGGCTGGCGATGCCGCCGCCGCCCAAGGCGTTTTCCAGCAGGAAATTCAAGCTGTGGCTGCCGGGCAAGTACCAGCGCTCGACACGGCCGTGAAGTGGGTCGAGCACGTGGCTCATCCAGTCGACGATCACCTCCGGGGTCAGCGCTTCGGCGATCCAAGGCAGGTAGTCGGGGTGGCGGGCGATTACGCCGATATTGCTGTGGTTGCCCTTGTCGCCGGAGCGCGCCACGGCCAGTTTCACCAGGGGCACACTGGCGTCCGCGCGGCCTTCGGGTTTGGGTGGATCAATCGGCGCGGCGGGTGTGCGCATCGGCGCTGATGAAGGCAACGCAACGGTGTGCCGCGCGCCTTGGAAGTCGACCTGCGGTGCGCAGGATGATTTGTCGACCAGGAATGAAAACAGCCGGATCAGCGGGTACACGGTCGGTCGCCCGCCGACAATGCCGGTCAAGCCGGGTGCCATGCCGGTCGCCGCCTGGGCGATCTCGCGGGCGAACAGCACCAAGGCCTGCTTGCTGGGGTGGCGTACCGCCAATTTCACCACCACCTCGCGGCAATCCTGGCGCTGGGCGTGGGCACCGTAGGTGGCTTCGCTGCCGAGCAGTTCAATGTTTACCTCGGTGTAAGGCGCCCAGCCGCGTTGGCTGAACAGTTCCGAGGTCTTGTTGATGATCGCCTGGCTGACTCGCTCGGCCTTGGCCACCGCGTCGATCCCGGCAATCAGGCAACTGGCGGTGCAACGGAAACCGTCGGGGTAAGTCGCGCTGACCTTGTACTGGTCGGTGGGCGGTAAACCCTTGGCGCCGTGCAGGCGCACGCAGTTTTGGCCTTGCTGCTGCAGCTTGACCTGGCTGAAATCGCAGATCACTTCGGGCAGTAAATACGCGCGCGGGTCGCCGATTTCATACAGCAACTGTTCGGCCACGCTGAGTTCGCTGATCAGCCCACCGGTGCCGGCGACTTTATTCACGGTAAATTGGCCGTCGGTGCTGACTTCGACGATGGGAAAGCCGATGTGCTCGTAGTCCGGTACATCACGCCAATCAGTGAAGTTACCGCCGCTGCACTGCGCGCCGCATTCGATGATATGCCCGGCGAGCGCGGCTTGAGCGAGGCGGTCGTAGTCCTGCCACGACCAGTTGAATTCATGCACCAAGGCGGCGCTGACCACGGCGCTGTCGACCACGCGCCCGGTAATCACAATATCGGCGCCCAGCGCCAGTGCCTGAGCAATGCCGGGTGCGCCGAGGTAGGCATTGGCCGAGACGCACACTGGCGGCAGGGGCGCGCCGTTGAACATATCGGTAATGTTGTGCAATTGCTTGAGTTGAGGTTGCAGGTCGTCGCCCAGCAGTACGGCGATTTTCAGCGGCACACTGGCCTTGTCGCAGGCCGCTTGCAGGGCGGCGGCGCAGGCGTGCGGGTGGATGCCGCCGGCGTTGCTGATCACACGGATGCCCTGGCGCTGGATCTCCCCCAGCAACGGCGTGAGCACCTCGACAAAATCCGTGGCGTAACCGGCCTGGGGATCTTTCATCCGCGCACCGGCGAGGATCGACATGGTGACTTCCGCCAGGTAGTCGAACACCAGGTAATCCAGGACGCCGCCGTGCACCAATTGGGCGGCGGCCGTGCAGGTGTCGCCCCAGAAGGCGCTGGCGCAGCCGATACGAACCGTCTTGCTCATGAGAAATCCTTCCTCTGATGGCTGGTGTCGAGACTACCAAGCAAGCGCTTGGTTTGTAAACGGTTGATGTAAGTTTTGCCCAAGCGCTTGCTTGGCTGGCGGCCACGGCCTAAATTGCCGCCCAAGACGTCAGTAGAGATGAAGGAGAGCAGCATGGATGAGCAAAAAGCCCTGCGGGTGATGCGCACCATGGTCGACGGCGGCCAGTTGACCGACCCCGACAGTGCCCGGGGCAAGTTGCTGCAAACCGCGGCTCACCTGTTTCGCAACAAGGGTTTCGAGCGCACGACCGTGCGTGATTTGGCCAGTGCCGTGGGCATTCAGTCCGGCAGTATCTTTCATCACTTCAAGAGCAAGGACGAGATCCTGCGTGCCGTGATGGAGGAAACCATCCACTACAACACCGCGATGATGCGCGCATCACTTGAAGAGGCCAGCAACGTGCGTGAGCGCGTGCTGGCGCTGATCCGCTGCGAGTTGCAGTCGATCATGGGCGGCAGTGGCGAGGCGATGGCAGTGCTGGTCTATGAATGGCGTTCGCTGTCGGCTGAAGGCCAGGCTCAGGTGCTGGCGCTGCGCGATGTGTATGAGGACATCTGGCTGCAGGTGCTGGGCGAGGCCAAGACGGCGGGTTACATCAGGGGCGATGTGTTTATCACTCGACGCTTCCTGACCGGCGCCTTGTCCTGGACCACCACCTGGTTTCGCGCCGAAGGCAGCCTGACCCTCGAGCAGTTGGCCGAGGAGGCGCTGTTGATGGTGCTTAAAGCTGATTGAGGCGCAAGCTATTAATTTGCCGACGGAAAGTTGTCTCCCCTGACAAAAACGCCTAGCTTATTGCCATCAGAGTGTTAAACGGTGTGTGCCTCAATGTTTTCGCCATGGCGGCTGGCTGCAGGACTGACTATATGGGCACTGGGCACCGCGTGGTGGCTGCCGGCGTCGGCCGCGCAATTGGTCAGGATCGGCGCCGCGCACTTCCCGCCCTACACCGTTCGGCCCGAGCAGGGCGCCGATACCGGTTTGTTGCCGCAACTGGTCGAAGCCCTGAACGCTGCGCAAACCGACTACCAGTTTGTGTTGGTGCCGACGTCGATTCCACGGCGCTTTCGTGATTTCGAGCAAGGTCGGGTCGACATGGCCATCTTCGAAAACCCCGACTGGGGTTGGCAGGATATTTCCCACACCAGTGTCGACATGGGGTTGGAAGATGCAGAAATCTTCGTCGCCCAACGTAAGCCCGGCCGCGACCAAAGCTATTTCACCGACCTCGCCGGTAAGCGCCTTGCAGTGTTCAGCGGTTATCACTACGCCTTTGCCGGTTTCAACCCCGACCCCAAGAACATGGCCGAACACTTCAACGCCACATTGACCTACTCCCATGACAGCAACCTGCTGATGGTGGCGCGCGGGCGTGCCGATATTGCGCTGGTCACGCGTTCGTACCTGAGCGACTTCATGGTGCGTAATGCGGACATGGCCGGGCAGTTCCTGGTCTCGGAGCGGATTGACCAGGTGTATCACCACTACGCGCTGGTACGGCCCAAAGCGCCGATCACCGGCGCGGCGTTCGCCGAGCTGCTCAAGCACCTGCGTGAGAGCGGGGAGATGTTGAAGATCTTCGAGCCGTATCGCATTGATGTGAGGCCGGTGCCCTGATTATCTGCGCAGGCCTGTTGTGGCCACCTGGCTTGTTGTGGCAAGCAGGCTTGTTGTGGCGAGCAGGCTTGCCCTGCGTTGGGCTGCGAAGCGGCCCTAAAACCGGACACTCGGTCCTAATTGGAAGAGCGCGGTGGCCTTACTGGGGCCGCTTCGCAGCCCAACGCAGGGCAAGCCTGCTCGCCACAACAAGCTCGCATGCCACAGTAAGCTCGCTTGCTACCGAGAGTTTCATGATCCCGTCCTCTGAGCTGTTCAAACCCGCCTTCGGCCTCGGCAACCCCCACTTGCAAACCCTGTGGGGGCCGCTGTGGCGCCCTACCACCCATATCGAACGCCAACGCGAACGCCTGTGGCTGGACGACGGCGACTTTCTCGACCTCGACTGGCATGGGCCCCATGACGCGCAAGCGCCATTGGTGCTGGTGCTGCACGGGCTGACCGGCTCGTCCAACTCGCCTTATGTGGCCGGGCTGCAAAAAGCCCTCGCAGCTCAAGGCTGGGCCAGCGCCGCCTTGAATTGGCGTGGGTGCTCAGGCGAGCCAAACCTGTTGGCACGCAGCTATCACTCCGGTGCCAGTGAAGACCTGGCGGCGGCGATTGCCCACCTGCGTGCCAAACGACCCTTGGCGCCGCTGTATGCGGTGGGTTATTCGTTGGGCGCAAATGTGCTGCTCAAGCACCTGGGCGAAACCGGCGAGACGTCCGGGCTGCAAGGCGCAGCGGCGGTGTCGGTGCCGTTTCGACTGGACCAGTGCGCTGACCGTATCGGGCTGGGCTTTTCGCGGGTGTACCAGAAGCACTTCATGCGCGAGATGTTGGCGTATATCCGCGTCAAGCAAAGCCGCTTTGTGAAGGATGGCCGGGCCGAAGGGCTGAAAACCCTGGAAGCCCTGGGCTCATTGGAGAAAATGCGCACGTTCTGGGACTTCGACGGCCGGGTGACCGCACCGTTGCACGGGTTCCTCAGTGCCGAGGACTATTATCGTCGCGCCTCGAGCCGTTACTACTTGGGCGAAATCCGCACGCCAACCCTGATTATCCAGGCCGCCGATGACCCGTTCGTGTTTGCTCACAGCCTGCCCGAGGCCAGTGAACTGTCGGATTGCACCGAGTTTGAGTTGTTGGCCAAGGGTGGGCATGTGGGGTTTGTGGATGGGACGTTGAAACGCCCCAGTTACTACCTGGAGCGCCGTATTCCGCAGTGGTTACTGACACAACACGGTTAAAAAATGTGGGAGCTGGTTTGTGTGGGAGCTGGCTTGCCTGCGATAGCGGTGTGTCAGCCAATAATTAGCTGACTGACACTCCCTCATCGCAGGCAAGCCAGCTCCCACACAAACCAGTTCCCACAGTTTTATTGGGTTTACATGGCTATTCAATCAGTCGCCGGTTGCAATCTGCCGTGTGGGGTCGGTAATCCACTCACTCCACGACCCCGCATACAACTTGCCCAACGGGTAACCGGCCAAACTCAAGGCAAACAAGTTGTGGCACGCCGTCACGCCCGAACCGCAGTACGCCACCAGTTCATCCGGTGACCGGCCCTGCAACTGTGCGGCGAAGCGCTGCTTGAGCTGATCGGCCGGTAGAAAGCGGCCATCACTGCCCAGGTTTTCGGTGAACGCTGCACATTGCGCACCGGGAATGTGCCCGGCAATCGGATCAATCGGCTCTACCTCGCCGCGAAAACGCGCCGCTGCACGGGCGTCGATCAAGGTGAGGCCCGGCTCACCCAAGCGCTTTTGCAAATGCTCGGCGTCCAGCAGCAGGCGGTTGTCCGGCTTACCGGCGAACGCTCCCGACTCCACCACCGGTGCATCGAGGCTCAACGGGAAACCGGCGGCGTGCCAGGCCTTGAGACCACCGTCCAGGATAAACACACCGTCACGCTTGCCCAGCCAGGCCAGCAACCACCACGCGCGGGCGGCATAGGCGCCAGGGCCGTCGTCGTACAGGACGATGTCGGTGTTGGCATGGATGCCCCAGGCCCGCAGTTGCGCAACCAAAGTGTCCGCCGCCGGTAACGGGTGGCGGCCGGTCACGCCTTTGGTCACCGGCCCACTGAGGTGGCGCTCCAGGTCGGCATATTGCGCGCCTTCGATATGCCCTTCGGCATAGCTGCACAGCCCGTAGTCCGGGTCTTCGAGGGCAAAACGACAATCCAGGATCACCAGCCCCGCGGCCTTTTGGCGTTCGGCCAATTGCTGGGGGCTGATCAGTTGGGCAAGCGACATGACGGGCTCCTGTGAACAGATTCGGGAAAGGTCCTACTTCACTTCTTCCAGTGCCTGGTTCAATGGCACGTAAAACTCTTTGAACAAGGCATCCACCGCCTCTTTCGCCTGGGGCGTGACAAACCCCGCCTCCAGCACCAGCACCTGATACACACCGCGCTTGATCGCTTCGGCGCTCAAGTGCGCGGAGTTCTCATTGGTGGTGCACAGGAACCGCACCCACGAGGTGAGGATGATCCAGGCATTAAGGGTCAGTGCCTCGGTTTGCACCGGGTCCATACTGAGGATGCCAGCGTCGACAAACCCTTGGTAAATGGCCCCGCCCTGGATCAGGCAGCGCTGGGAAAACCGCCGGTAGCCGGTGGCCAGTTCCGGGTCGCTTTCCAGCAGGTGTTCGAGGTCTCGGTGCAGGAAGCGGTAGCGCCACATGCCGGCCAGCACGGCCTGCAGGTAAAAGCGCTTGTCTTCGACAGTCACCGCACGGCCCTGTGGCGGGCGCAGGAAACTGTCCACCAGCGCTTCGTACTCACGAAACAGCACGGCGATGATCGCCTGCTTGTTGGGGAAGTGGTAGTACAGGTTGCCCGGGGAAATTTCCATATGGGCGGCGATATGGTTGGTACTGACGCTGCGCTCACCCTGCTGGTTAAAAAGCTCCAGGCTGGTTTGCACAATGCGCTCGCTGGTCTTTACTCGTGGTGCCATAGGGGATCAGCTTCTGAACACGGGATGGGGCATCTTACGGCCTATCCTTGTCAGGATAAATCCGCATGTTGCTGCAATGACATTTGACAATTTAGAGCAATGACTCTAAAAATCCAGGCAGACCTATAACAATCGGGAACTGCGCCATGTCTGCCAACGTTGCCTACCTGCAAGATTCCCAGGCGCTGGATCAACTCCAGGACCTGTTCGACGCCCAACGTCGCGCCTATGCGGCCAACCCGATGCCGCCAGCTGCACAGCGCAAGCAGTGGCTAAAGGCTTTACGCGACGTGCTCAGCGACGAACGCCAGGCCCTGATCACCGCGATCAGCCAGGACTTCAGCCACCGCAGCGCAGACGAAACCCTGTTCGCCGAGTTGATGCCCAGCCTGCATGGCATTCACTACGCCAGCAAACACCTCAAAGGCTGGATGAAACCTTCCCGGCGTGCGGTAGGCATTGCCTTCCAACCAGCGTCAGCCAAAGTCATCTACCAGCCGCTGGGTGTGGTCGGGGTGATTGTCCCCTGGAACTACCCGTTGTACCTGGCCATTGGGCCGCTGGTCGGGGCTTTGGCGGCGGGAAACCGGGTGATGCTCAAACTCAGCGAATCCACGCCCGCCACGGGCGAACTGCTGAAGGCGCTGCTGGCCAAAATCTTCCCCGAAGACCTGGTGTGCGTGGTGCTGGGCGAGGCCGAAGTGGGCATGGCATTTTCCAAATTGCGCTTCGATCACCTGCTGTTCACCGGCGCCACCAGCATCGGCAAACACGTGATGCGCGCAGCGGCCGAGCACCTGACACCGGTTACCCTGGAGCTCGGTGGCAAGTCGCCAGCCATTGTTTCCGCGGACGTGCCACTCAAAGACGCCGCCGAGCGCATTGCCTTCGGTAAATGCCTGAATGCCGGGCAAACCTGCGTGGCACCGGATTACGTGTTGGTGCCGGAAGACCGCGTTGAAGGTTTCGTCGAGGCCTACAGCAACGCCGTTCGCGGGTTTTATCCGACCCTGGCCGACAACCCGGACTACACCGCCATCATCAATGAGCGGCAACAGGCCCGGCTCAATGCCTACGTCAAAGACGCCACCGACAAGGGCGCCACCCTGATACCGCTGTATGACCAGGGCCAGGCACGGCGTATGGCCCATAGCCTGTTGCTGAATGTCAGCGACGAGATGGCGGTGATGCAGGACGAAATCTTCGGCCCGGTGCTGCCGATCGTGCCTTATCGCGGCCTCGACCAAGCGTTTGCCTACATCAACCAGCGCCCTCGCCCACTGGCCCTGTATTACTTCGGCTACAACAAGGGCGAACAGAACCGCGTGCTCCACGAAACCCATTCCGGCGGTGTTTGCCTCAACGACACGCTGCTGCATGTGGCCCAGGACGACATGCCCTTTGGCGGCATCGGCCCGTCGGGCATGGGCCATTACCACGGCCATGAAGGCTTCCTCACGTTCAGCAAGGCCAAAGGGGTGCTGGTCAAACAGCGCCTGAACGCGGCGAAACTGATCTACCCGCCTTACGGCAAAGCCATCCAGAAGTTGATCCAGAAGCTGTTTATCCGCTGATTCCGCCACCCTCGGGATAACAATAACAATGAACCCTAGCCTGACTGAAACACCCGCGCTGTCACGGCGCGGCGTTCTGAAAATCGGCCTGTGCGCCAGCGCATTCCTGGCCACCGCCGGCTTGGGGGCCAGCCTCAGCGGCTGCTCCAGCAGCACCCCGGCCAGTGGCTTTGCCATGCTGCGCAGCAGCGACTTGCCGTTTTTGCGCGCAATCATCCCGGTGTTGCTCGAAGGCGCGGCCAGCGCCCAGGACGTGGTCGCCGGTATCGAAGACACCCTGAAAAAACTCGACTACAGCCTGCAAAACCTGTCGCCGGAGATGTTCAAGCTCACCCAGCAACTGTTCGACGTGCTGAGCATGGGCATCACCCGTGGCCCGTTGACCGGCATTTGGGGCAGTTGGGAAAACGCCAGCAGCGATCAGATCCGCAACTTCCTGCACCGCTGGGAGAACAGCTACCTGAACCTGCTGCGCATGGGCCAGGGCTCGCTGCTCAAGCTGGTGATCATGGCCTGGTACTTCCGGCCACAATCCTGGGCGCATTGCGGCTACCCCGGCCCACCGAAGATCTAGCCCTGGCAACCCAATCAAACATGTGGGAGCTGGCTCGCCTGCGATAGCGGTGTATCAGCCAGAAATGAAAGGCAGGCAGACCGCCATCGCAGGCAAGCCAGCTCCCACACTGAATGCAACTTCGTATAAAAATAAGAGTGCACTTCTATGCCCGTACCCGATCTGTTCCGCGATGGCCTGGCCCGTGGCTGGAAAACCCACAATGGCGCCGCCCTCAGCAATGACCTGACCCTGGAAGCCGATGTGGCCATTATCGGCAGTGGCGCGGGTGGCGGCACCACTGCCGAGATCCTCAGTGCTGCGGGCTACAAAGTGCTGCTGATCGAAGAAGGCCCGCTCAAGACCAGCAGCGACTTCAAGCTGCTCGAAGACGAAGCCTACGCCAGCCTCTACCAGGAAGGCATCGGCCGCATGAGCAAGGACGGCGCGATTACTATCCTGCAGGGCCGTGCCGTCGGTGGCACCACGCTGATCAACTGGACCTCGAGCTTTCGCACACCCGATGCCACCCTCGCCCACTGGGCCAGTGAATATGCAGTCAAGGGCCACAGCAGCGCAGAAATGGCGCCGTGGTTCGAAAAAATGGAACAGCGCCTGGGCATCGCCCCTTGGGCCATTCCACCGAATGCCAACAATGATGTGATCCGCAAAGGCTGCGAAAAGCTCGGCTATAGCTGGCACGTGATCCCGCGCAACGTGCGCGGCTGCTTCAACCTGGGTTACTGCGGCATGGGGTGCCCGGTCAACGCCAAGCAATCGATGTTGGTGACCACCATTCCCTCCACCCTGGAAAAGGGCGGCGAACTGCTCTACCTCGCCCGCGCCGAACACCTGAAATACAGCGGCGACACCATCAGCAGCCTTGAATGCGTGGCCATGGATGAGCGTTGCGTGGCGCCTACCGGGCGCAAGATCACGGTCAAGGCCAAGCATTACGTGCTCGCGGGCGGTGGCATCAACAGCCCGGCGCTGTTGATGCGCTCGGACGCGCCCGACCCGCATTCGCGGCTGGGCAAGCGTACCTTCCTGCATCTGGTGAATTTCTCCGCGGGGCAGTTCGACGAGGTGATCAATCCGTTCTATGGCGCTCCGCAGTCGATCTATTCCGATCACTTCCAGTGGCAGGACGGCACCACCGGTAAGATGTCTTACAAATTGGAGGCGCCGCCGCTGCATCCAGGCCTGGCCAGCACGCTGTTCGGCGGCTACGGCACCGGGAACGCGCTGGACATGAGTCAGTTGCCCCACACCCACGCCATGCTCGCCCTGCTGCGCGACGGCTTTCACCCCGACAGCCCCGGCGGCACGGTGGAATTACGTGGCGACGGCACACCGGTGCTCGACTACCAGGTCTCGGACTACGCCTGGGACGGCCTGCGTCGTGCGTTTCATACCATGGCCGAGATTCAGTTCGCGGCGGGCGCCAAGTCGGTCAAGCCGCTGCATCATGATGCACGCTACGTAAATACCCTGGCCGAAGCACGCAGCCTGATCGATGGCCTGAGCCTGGAACTGCACCGCACCACGCTGGGCAGCGCCCATGTGATGGGCGGTTGCGCCATGGGCGAGGACCCGAAAAACGCGGTGGCCGACAGCCTCGGCCGTCATCATCAATTGCGTAACCTGTCGATCCACGACGGCTCGCTGTTCCCCACCAGCATTGGCGCCAACCCACAATTATCGGTGTACGGGTTGACCGCGCAACTGGCGACAGCATTGGCCGAACGTCTGAAAACAGCATGAAAAAACCGGGTATTCACGGTATCTATCTACATAAGTCGACTTGGCCCACCGGGCATGCTGCGATACCATCCGGTTCCCCAACGGACTCCGCCAGGACGACGCGATGAACCGAGTGTTGTACCCAGGTACCTTCGACCCGATTACCAAAGGCCATGGCGATCTGGTCGAACGTGCGTCTCGCTTGTTCGACCATGTGATCATCGCGGTCGCCGCCAGCCCCAAGAAAAACCCAATGTTCCCCTTGGAACAGCGCGTAGAGCTGGCGCGTGAGGTCACCAAGCACCTGCCCAACGTGGAAGTGGTGGGCTTTTCGACGTTGCTGGCGCACTTTGCCAAAGAGCAGAACGCCAATGTGTTCCTGCGTGGCCTGCGCGCGGTGTCGGACTTCGAATACGAATTCCAGCTGGCCAACATGAACCGCCAACTGGCGCCGGACGTGGAAAGCCTGTTTCTGACGCCGTCGGAACGTTACTCGTTCATTTCCTCGACGTTGGTGCGTGAAATTGCCGCTTTGGGCGGAGATATCACCAAGTTCGTGCATCCGGCCGTAGCCGATGCGCTGACCCTGCGCTTCAAGAAGTAAGGCTCTTTGTGGCGAGGGAGCTTGCTCCCGCTGGACTGCGCAGCAGTCCCAATGGTTTCGAGCAAAGCGGGGCCGCTCCTCGCCCCAACGGGAGCAAGCTCCCTCGCCACAGAGGCAACGACCCACATTCGGGCTTGCCACACGCTCGCACTGCGGGCGCCAATGCGGCACAATTGCACGCATTAGTTTTCAGATGCCCTGGCTGACAGCCCTGGCAGGAGTTTCCATGTCCCTGATCATCACCGACGATTGCATCAACTGCGACGTCTGCGAACCCGAGTGCCCGAACGCTGCGATTTCCCAGGGCGAAGAGATCTACGTGATCGACCCCAACCTGTGCACCCAGTGCGTCGGTCACTACGACGAGCCTCAGTGCCAGCAAGTGTGCCCGGTGGATTGCATTCCGCTGGATGAAGCCCATCCGGAAACGGAAGAGCAGTTGATGGCCAAGTACCGGTTGATTACCGGCAAGGCCTGAAGTTATTTATTGCCTGTAAAGGCCTCATCGCAGGCAAGCCAGCTCCCACATTTAGAGTGGTGAATACATCCAAATGTGGGAGCTGGCTTGCCTGCGATGGCGACATCAGCCATCACCCGACACTCAGCTCTGGCACTTTGGGCAAAACACACTCGCCCGCTGCCCCAGCACCACATTGCGCAACTCGCTCCCGCAGACCTTGCACGCCTCACCGCCCCGGCCGTAGACGTACAGCTCCTGCTGGAAATACCCCGGTTGCCCATCACCGCCGATAAAGTCCCGCAACGTGGTGCCACCACGCTCGATAGCTGCCGCCAGCACGCGCTTGATCTCGATCGCCAGCTTCAAATAACGCCCGCGTGAGATACCACCCGCAGCCCGGCGCGGATCTATCCCTGCCGCAAACAACGCTTCGGTCGCGTAGATATTACCCACGCCCACCACCACCGCGTTGTCCATGATGAACGGCTTCACCGCTATCGACTTGCCACGCGACAGCTGGAACAGACGCTCGCCATCAAACAGGTCGGTCAACGGCTCCGGCCCCAGGCGCAGCAACAGTTCGTGGTTGTGCGGGTCCTGGCTCCAGAGCATCGCGCCAAAACGCCGAGGGTCGGTATAGCGCAGCGCCAGGCCCGACTCCAGCTCAATGTCCACATGCTCATGCTTGAGCGCTGGCAAGCCGACTTCCACCAGGCGCAAATTGCCCGACATACCCAAATGGCTGATCAACGTGCCCACTTCGGCATTGATCAACAGGTACTTGGCCCGCCGCTCCACCAGCACGATGCGCTGCCCGGACAGGCGCACATCCAGGTCTTCCGGGATCGGCCAGCGCAGGCGCCGTTCACGCACCACCACACGGCTGACGCGTTGGCCTTCCAAATGCGGCGCAATCCCGCGCCGGGTGGTTTCGACTTCGGGTAACTCGGGCATGTGTACCTCTTGATTAAAGGGTCAGTGCGCGCCCAGTTCGCGGATCGATAGCTTCAGGCTTTCAAAGTCGTAGTCCGACAGGCCCACGTAATCCAGCACCAGATGCCCGATGGCATCCCACTCATGGTCCGCCGATTGGTTGCCCAGCACGCGGTGGGACGAGCAGATGTGCTCGGCCATCTTGAGGATCGCCAACAGGTTTTTAAGTTGCGGGTTGCGCGACGACTCATCGCTGAAAATCGCCAGGGCGTTGTGGTGGTTGGCGATGGCGTCGGTCACATGCTCCGGCAGGCGCCAGGATTTGGCGGTGTAGTAACCCACCACGGCATGGTTGGTGTTGAACGCGTTGTTCTCGGTGTCGACCACCCGGCAATCCGGGCCGGCATTGGCGTAAGCCTGCTCCAGCACCGCCATGTAATTGGGGAAGCGCTTGAGCATCAGCGGCACGCCGCAGTCGTGGAACAGGCCCAAGGCATAGGCCTCGTCGACCGTTTGCGAGCCGGTGCGCTTGGCCAGGGTCAGGCAGGTCATGGCCACGTCCTGGGCGGTGTCCCAGAAGCGGTTGAGGGTGACGATGGTGTCGTCGCTCATCTCGCCCTTGATCGACTGCGCGTTGATCAGGTTGATGATCGAGCGGCTGCCCAGCAGGTTCACCGCGCGCTGGATCGAGGCGATCTTGTTGCTCAGGCCGTAGTACGGCGAGTTGACGATCTTCAGCAGCGCACCAGACAGGCCTGGATCCTGGGAGATCAGCCGCGCGATCACTTCCAGGTCCGGGTCGGGCATGTACTGCTCCATCTGCAAATCCACCATGATTTGCGGTTGAGGCGGCACGCTGATGCCTTGCAGGGCCTGCTGGATCTGCTCGGCGGAAAGCTCTGGGGACATAAATACACACTCTGGACTAGGCGCGAATTCTAACCTCTATGGGAAGCTGACCGACACCTCAAAAACCGGATTGAATGTGGGCTCTGGGCTTGTGTGGGAGCTGGCTTGCCTGCGATTGCATCACCACCGTACGTCAGATACACCGAGTCGCCTGCATCGCAGGCAAGCCAGCTCCCACATGAATAACGGCGCAACAGGTATACTCCCGCTCTTTTTTCCGGAGCGACGTCATGTCCCTGCCTAGCCTGCGTCTCAAAGCCAACGCCGATCGTCGTTTGCGCAACGGCCACCTGTGGGTCTACAGCAACGAAATCGATGTGGCCGCCACACCTCTTCACGGCTTCCAGGCAGGCGACCAGGCTATCCTGGAAGCGGCTGGCGGCAAGACCCTGGGCATCGTGGCCATGAGCCCGAACAACCTGATCTGCGCCCGCCTGCTGTCACGCGACATCAAGTTGCCGCTGGACAAATCGCTGCTGGTGCACCGCATCAACGTCGCACTGTCCCTGCGTGACCGCCTGTTCGACAAGCCGTTCTACCGCCTGGTCTACGGTGATTCCGACCTGTTGCCGGGCCTGGTCGTCGACCGTTTCGGCGACATCCTTGTAGTACAGATCGCCTCGGCGACCATGGAAGCGCACAAAGAAGACGTGATCGCTGCCCTGACCCAAGTGCTCAAGCCAAGCGGCATCCTGTTCAAGAACGACTCCGCCGCGCGTGACGCCGAAGGCCTCAACTGCTATGTCGAAACCGTTTTCGGCCTGGTGCCGGAGTGGGTCACGCTGGAAGAAAACGGCGTGAAATTCGAAGCCCCGGTGATCCAGGGCCAGAAAACCGGCTGGTTCTACGACCACCGCATGAACCGCGCCCGCCTGGCCCCGTACGCCAAAGGCAAACGCGTACTCGACCTGTACAGCTACATCGGCGGCTGGGGCGTGCAAGCTGCAGCGTTCGGCGCCAGTGAAGTGTTCTGCGTCGACGCCTCCGCCTTCGCCCTCGACGGCGTAGAGCGCAACGCCGCACTGAACGGTGTTGCCGAGAAGATGACCTGCATTGAAGGCGACGTGTTCGAAGCCCTCAAAGAGCTGAAAGCCAGCGAAGAACGTTTCGACGTGATCGTCGCCGACCCACCGGCCTTCATCAAACGCAAAAAAGACATGAAAAACGGCGAAGGCGCCTACCGCCGCCTGAACGAGCAAGCCATGCGCCTGCTCAGCAAGGACGGCATTCTGGTCAGCGCATCGTGCTCCATGCACCTGCCGGAAGACGACCTGCAGAACATCCTGCTGACCAGCGCCCGTCACCTGGACCGCAACATCCAGATGCTCGAACGCGGCGGCCAGGGCCCGGATCACCCGGTGCACCCGGCGATTGCCGAAACGCGCTACATCAAGAGCATTACCTGCCGGTTGCTGCCTAATAGCTAAGTAACACGCAGATCAAATGTGGGAGCTGGCTTGCCTGCGATAGCGGTGGACCTGTTGACGAGTTTGTTGACTGACACTCAGCCATCGCGGGCAAGCCCGCCCCCACATTTTTCCGACACAAACCGTCCTTCAACGGTTTTGATTGAATTCCACATTTCGCAGACTAGTATCGGTTTCTGGAATTACTCCGGAAAACAAAAACAATGTCTGGGCCCTACCTCTCCCGCTTCATCCTCATCACCTGCATTTCCCTGATCAGCTTTTTCCCTATCAACATTCTGCTGCCCTCGTTTCCCGCGCTGGCTGCCAGGTTCGACACACCTACCGCAGAAATCGCACTGTCGATCAGTCTGTTCACGCTGGTGTTTTCAATTTCCCAATTGATTGCAGGCCCGCTGTCGGATAAATGGGGCCGCAAGGAAGTGCTGATCGGCTGCATTACGCTGTCGATCCTCGGCGCGATGGGTTGCGCGTTCGCGTCCGACTACCTGACCTTCCTGCTGTTTCGCTGCGTGCAGGCCATGGGCTGCGGGTTTTTCGTACTGGGCCATGCACTGGTCGAAGACCTGTTCGAAGAACAGGACCGCGCCCGCGTACGCCTGTATTACATGACCCTTAGCGGTTCGTTTGTGGCGCTCTCGCCGCTGATCGGCTCCTGGCTGCAAACCACCTTCGACTGGCAAGGCAGCTTCTACGGCTTTGCGCTGATGGCACTGGGCATGTTGATCCATGCGCTCTGCATCCTGCCGTCCAAGGCCGCCAGCCCGCACCGCGCGCCGGTATCAATCATCGGTACGCTCAGAGCCGTCGCTGGCAACCGCGACTTCCTGCGCTACTGGTGGATCGCCGCGCTGGTGTTCGCCTGCTATTTCGCCTTGATCAGCGTGACGCCGCTGATTTTCATGGATGCGTTGAAACTGTCCGAATACCAATACGCACTGGTGTTGATGGTGTACGGCGTGGCCTACCTGCTCGGTGGCGTCGCGGCATCGTACTTGCAGAAGCGCATCTCGCTGTCCCGGCAAATCAATATCGGGCTGGGATTGCTGCTGGTGGCCGGCATTTTGTTAACGCTGATTATCAGCGTTGAGGCCATCACCCCCCTGACTCTGCTGATCCCGATGCTGATCAGCGCCCTGGCCGTCACCCTTGTGCGGCCTGCTGCGATTTCGGCGGCGATGCTGCTGTTTTCCAGCAGCGCGGGCACGGCAGCGTCGGCGGGCAACAGCATCATGTTCCTGACCGCGGCCATCAGCAGCGCCGCCCTCGCGCAGACCGGCAACCATTTGCTGATGACCATCGCCGTAAGCTTCATCGTTTTCAGCCTGTGGGGCTGGGTGGCGAATGCACGTGTGGGTCGCTAGCAAGCGCCCTCGCCACAGACGGTCATTCCCTCCAGCCGCCAGCGGTGTAGAATCGGCCTTATTCATCGCCAGTCATCCCCCGGCGGGTTTATGAGCTCGAGGCCCAGGCACGCGGCGATCCCGCGACGCGAGTGGCAACGTTTGGACACACGGCCATTTTCTGAGTGCTCCATACGTCAATAGAAGCTCACTTCCCTTTAGTACTTGATTAGCCGCCCGGAGTGCTCCATGCCAGATTACCGCTCGAAAACATCCACCCACGGCCGCAACATGGCCGGCGCGCGCGCACTGTGGCGTGCCACGGGGATGAAAGATGACGACTTCAAGAAGCCGATCATCGCGATTGCCAACTCCTTTACCCAGTTCGTACCGGGCCACGTCCACCTCAAGGACCTGGGCCAGCTGGTCGCCCGCGAGATCGAACGCGCCGGTGGCGTCGCCAAGGAATTCAACACCATCGCCGTGGATGACGGGATCGCCATGGGCCATGACGGCATGCTGTATTCGCTGCCGAGCCGCGAGATCATTGCCGACTCCGTGGAATACATGGTCAACGCCCACTGCGCCGACGCCATCGTCTGCATCTCGAACTGCGACAAGATCACCCCCGGCATGCTGATGGCCGCCCTGCGCCTGAACATCCCGGTGATCTTCGTCTCCGGCGGCCCGATGGAAGCCGGCAAGACCAAGCTCGCCTCCCACGGCCTCGACCTGGTCGACGCCATGGTCATCGCCGCCGATTCCAGCGCTTCTGACGAGAAGGTCGCGGAATACGAACGCAGCGCCTGCCCGACCTGCGGTTCGTGCTCCGGCATGTTCACCGCCAACTCGATGAACTGCCTGGTCGAAGCCCTGGGCCTGGCCTTGCCGGGCAACGGTTCCACCCTGGCCACCCACAGCGACCGCGAACAGCTGTTCCTGCAGGCTGGCCGCACCATCGTCGAGCTGTGCAAGCGTTACTACACCGAGAACGATGAGTCGGTGTTGCCGCGCAATATCGCCAACTTCAAGGCGTTCGAGAACGCCATGACCCTGGACATCGCCATGGGCGGTTCCACCAACACCATCCTGCACTTGCTGGCCGCAGCGCAAGAAGCCGAGATCGACTTCGACCTGCGCGACATCGACCGCCTGTCCCGTCATGTGCCGCAACTGTGCAAAGTCGCGCCGAATATCCAGAAGTACCACATGGAAGACGTGCACCGCGCCGGCGGGATCTTCTCGATTCTTGGCTCGCTGGCCCGTGGCGGACTGTTGCACACCGACCTGCCGACTGTGCACAGCAAATCCCTGGCCGAAGGCATCGCCAAGTGGGACATCACCCAGACTGACGACGAAGCGGTGCATCACTTCTTCAAGGCTGGCCCGGCGGGTATCCCGACCCAGACCGCGTTCAGCCAGTCGACCCGTTGGGAAACCCTGGATGACGACCGTGAAAACGGCTGCATCCGCAGTGTCGAGCACGCCTACTCGCAAGAAGGCGGCCTGGCCGTGCTGTACGGCAACATTGCCCTGGACGGCTGCGTGGTGAAAACCGCTGGCGTGGATGAATCCATCCACGTGTTCGAAGGCCGCGCCAAGATCTACGAAAGCCAGGACAGCTCGGTGCGCGGCATCCTCGCCGACGAAGTGAAAGAAGGCGACATCGTGATCATCCGCTACGAAGGCCCGAAAGGCGGCCCGGGCATGCAGGAGATGCTCTACCCGACGTCTTACCTGAAATCCAAAGGCCTGGGCAAAGCTTGCGCCTTGCTGACCGACGGCCGCTTCTCTGGCGGCACCTCGGGCCTCTCGATCGGCCACGCTTCGCCAGAAGCCGCTGCCGGTGGCGCGATTGGTCTGGTGCAGGACGGCGACAAGGTGCTGATCGACATTCCGAACCGCTCGATCAACCTGTTGATCAGCGACGAAGAACTGGCGGCACGCCGGGTTGAGCAGGACAAGAAAGGCTGGAAACCGGTGGAGAAGCGTCCGCGCAAAGTCACCACCGCGTTGAAGGCTTACGCCCTGCTGGCCACCAGTGCCGACAAAGGTGCTGTGCGTAACAAGGCGATGCTCGACGGCCTGTAAGCCCCGCCCATAAAAAAGCCCCGCCACGTGCGGGGCATTTTTTTGTCTGAATAAAACTCCCCAGACAACAGAGATCAACTGTGGGAGCTGGCTTGCCTGCGATGGCGGCGTGTCAGCTTGCCTCTCTGAGCCTGACCGATCGCTATCGCAGGCAAGCCAGCTCCCACACTGACCGCGTTACTGGATTTCGTCCGGCTTGACGATCACCCAGTTCTTGTCCGCCGTCACCGGCAAGCCTTCCTTGGCCTGAGCAGCCGCGTGCTTGGCCATCATGCCGTTGAGCTGGGTCATGTATTTGTCCTTGCGGTTGATCCACAAGTGAATGCCACCCTTGGCCACGTCCACATCGTGGAACAGCATGTAACCATCGCTGGTCGGTGTGTCACCGCCGACGATCACCGGTTTTTTCCACTCGTCGATGTAGGTCAGGATCGCTGCGTGCTTGCCGGCCATCCAGGTTGCCGGGGTCCATAAGTACGGCGTCAGTTCCAGGCCGAGGTTGGCCTTCTCGTCATATTTGCCCGCAGTGATCTGCTTACGCGCAGTGGTCAGTTCGCCGGTCTTGCGATCCTTGAGCAAGGTGCTCACGCCGATGACGTTCTCGGGTTTGACGTTGTAGCCGTACTTCGGATCGGCGGCGACCATACGCACCAACTCCTCGGAGGCGGCGGTCATCACATACACCTCGATGCCGTTTTCCATCAGCTTGTTGTACAGCTCAGCCTGGCCGGTGAAGACTTTCGGCGGCTGCACCTCAGACTTCTTCACCACATCGCCTTCAAAGTAGGTGACCGGCACCGGCTTGCCGGAAGCCATCAGCTCGTCCACCTGGACCTTGAGTTCCTTGAGGGTGAAGCCCGAGAAAATCTGCGCAACCCATGGGTAGCAGACCATGTCGTCGACTTCGCAAAGGCGGTAGTAGTAGCTGAACAGGCTTTCCTTGTGGTCGGCGGTGTCCTTGAACGGCATCAGCTTCAGCGATGGGTCCATGCTCTCGCGGGTGATCAGGCCCTTGTTTTCCATGTAGGGCAGCAAGGACTCTTCGAGGTCGTAGCGGTAACTGGTGTTGTCCATGTCGAACACCGCGAAGTTACCCTTGTTGGCGTTGGCGGCGATCATCTTGTTCAGTTGCTCGGCGGCCGGCGCCGGCCAGTGTTTCAACTCTGTGGCGGCAAATGCCTGGCTGACGAGGCCGAGGCAGAAGGCGGCGGCAAGTAGTTTTGGCGCGAGCTTCATAAGCGTTTTCTCCCTGAGTGAAAGACACCGACGCTAACAAATCTGTATGACAGTTATCGCCCGAGCACGACCGCTTGCGTCGTGATAACGCCAAGGGCATGTGCCTGAGCGTCAAATGCTTATTCCAAAAACGACAGTCGCCATTCCATATTGGTATTAAATCAATATATTTCAAACTGTTAGGCTTCCCGGTTCGCAATCGCAGGCTCACGCGATTGGCTGCCTTCTCAACGGAGCTTCAATGAATCTGCCCCTGATTCTCAACTTACTGGTGTTCGTGGCCCTGTTGCTGGGCCTGGCACAAACCCGTCGCACGAACTGGAGCCTCGCCAAGAAGGTGCTGTTTGCCCTCGTATTGGGCGTGGTGTTCGGCACGGTGTTGCACACCATTTATGGCGACGGCAACCCGGTGCTGAAGGCCTCGATCAGCTGGTTTGATCTGGTCGGCAATGGTTACGTGCAACTGCTGCAAATGATCGTGATCCCGCTGGTGTTCGCCTCGATCCTCAGTGCTGTGGCGCGCCTGCATAACGCCTCGTCCCTGGGCAAGATCAGCTTTTTGACCATCGGCACGCTGCTGTTCACCACCGCGATTGCGGCGCTGATCGGTATCGGCCTGACCAATCTGTTCGGCCTTACCGCCGAAGGTCTGGTGGCGGGCACCCAGGAGATGGCACGCCTGCAAGTGATCCAGAGTGATTACGCGGGCAAGGTGGCCGACCTGAATATCCCGCAGTTGCTGCTGTCGTTCGTACCGGCCAACCCGTTTGCCGACCTGGCCCGCGCCAAGCCGACGTCGATCATCAGCGTGGTGATTTTCGCTGCATTCCTGGGGGTTGCCGCACTGCAACTGCTCAAGGATGACGTGGAAAAAGGCCAGAAAGTGCTCAACGCCATCGACACCCTGCAAGCCTGGGTCATGCGCCTGGTGCGCCTGGTGATGAAGCTGACGCCCTACGGCGTGCTGGCGCTGATGACCAAGGTAGTCGCCGGCTCCAACCTGCAAGACATCATCAAGCTCGGCAGTTTTGTAGTGGTGTCTTATCTGGCTCTGGGGCTGATGTTTGTGGTTCACGGCCTATTGCTGTCGCTGGCCGGGATCAACCCGCTGCGGTTCTTCCGCAAGGTGTGGCCGGTGCTGACGTTTGCCTTCACCAGTCGCTCCAGTGCGGCAGCCATTCCGCTGAGCATTGAAGCGCAGACCCGCCGTCTGGGGATCCCGCAGTCCATCGCCGGGTTTGCCGCCTCGTTTGGCGCGACGATCGGCCAGAACGGTTGCGCCGGTCTCTACCCAGCCATGCTGGCGGTGATGGTTGCACCGACCGTGGGCATCAACCCGCTGGACCCGCTGTGGATCGCGACGTTGGTGGCGATTGTGACCTTGAGTTCGGCCGGTGTGGCAGGCGTGGGCGGCGGTGCAACCTTTGCCGCGCTGATCGTGCTGCCGGCGATGGGCTTGCCGGTGTCACTGGTGGCGCTGCTGATTTCCGTGGAGCCGCTGATCGACATGGGCCGCACGGCGTTGAACGTGAATGGTTCGATGACCGCCGGGGCGATTACCAGCCAGATCATGGGGCAGACGGATAAAGCGCTGCTGGATGCTGATGAGCATGCGGAGTTGGCGCAGGTCTGATAGACCGCTATCGCAGGCAAGCCAGCTCCCACACTTGAATCGGTTTCCTCAGGAGAAATCGGTCAACTGTGGGAGCTGGCTTGCCTGCGATGCTTTTAAGCTTTTTCCCAGACTTCGAAGTTGTAGGCAGGCTTATCGCCTTCAGCCAGGTTCTCGACGTTCGACACCAACTTCCACTGGTTCAAATCAAACGCCGGAAACCATGCATCGCCTTCCGGGCTCAACGCCACCCGCGTCAAATACAGGCGATCCGCCTGCGCCAGCCCCTGCGCATACAGCTGCGCACCGCCGATCAGCATCAGCTCATCCACGCCCTGTTCCAGCGCCCAGGCTTCAGCCCGCTCAACCGCCGCGTCCAGTGACGGAAAAACTTCCGCACCTTCCAGCGCCAAGCCGGTCTGACGGCTGACCACAATGTTCAAGCGCCCCGGCAACGGTCGGCCCAGGGAATCCCAGGTCTTGCGCCCCATGATGATCGGCTTGCCGAGCGTGGTGGCCTTGAAATATTTAAAATCCCCCGGCAAATGCCAGGGCATGCTGTTGTCGACGCCGATCACCCGGTTTTCACCAAGGGCTGCGATCAGGCTTAAAGGGAGAGTTTTTTTCATGCCGACGAGAATACCAGAGCCACGAGTCTGCGGTTATGCTCCAAGCTCACTTGCTCAACAGGACGGCGCGTGACTGCTCTGAACCCGCTGCATACACTTTGGCTGACCGAAACCGTGCGCCTGCGCGAAGAACACGCAGGCCCCTTGGAAGACCTGGAAGCCAACCGGCTGGCGCGCACGGCCGGTGGCGACCTGGCGACGCGCATCCAGCAGCGTGCCCTGCACCTGGCCGAGCGCGATGGGCTGACCGCCGCCCTCACCCGCTGGCTGCAAGGCGCTCGTTTGGCGTTGGTGCTGCTGGCGGCGGTCGCGGTTATCAGTGGCGCCGGGCTGGCCTTTGCCGCCTTGGGCAACGGCCTGACACCGGTGAACGTGTTCTGGGCCTTGGGCAGCCTGCTCGGCTTGAACCTGATCCTGTTAATCAGCTGGGCCTTGGGCTTGCTGTTTGCCGGTGAACACAGCGCCAGCCTCGGGCGGCTGTGGTTATGGCTCAGCGAAAAACTTGCCCGGGATGCCAAAGCCGCGCAATTGGCGCCAGCCTTGTTGCTGTTGTTGCAGCGCCAGAAACTCAACCGTTGGGCCGTGGGTGTGCTGGTCAACAGCCTGTGGTTGCTGGCGCTGCTCAGCGCCATGGTAATTCTGCTGACACTGCTGGCCACGCGTCGCTACGGTTTTGTGTGGGAAACCACCATCCTCGGCGCCGATACTTTTGTCGCCGTGACCCAAGCCCTCGGCAGCTTGCCCGCCTTGCTGGGTTTTAATGTGCCGACGGTGGAGATGATCCGCGCCAGCGGCGACTCGGCCCTGAATATCGAAAGCGCCCGCCAGGCCTGGGCCGCGTGGCTGGTAGGCGTGCTGCTGGTTTACGGCCTGCTGCCCAGATTGCTCCTCGCCCTGCTGTGCCTGTGGCGCTGGAAACGCGGGCGTGCTGCGTTGCGCCTGGACCTCAACCTGCCCGGCTACAGCCAATTACGCGAACGCCTGATGCCAAGCAGTGAACGGCTGGGCGTCAACGACGCCGCGCCCGAACAACTGCACCTCGTCACTGGCGGCATCAGCGAACTGGAAAGCGACGGCGCCCTGCTGGTGGCCATCGAACTCGACGATCAGCACCCGTGGCCGCCCAAGCTGCCAAGCAGCGTCAAGGATGCTGGCATCCTCGACAGCCGCGAATCGCGCAACAAACTGCTGGAACAACTCACGCGCTTCCCGCCCGCACGCCTGGCCATTGCCTGTGACCCGCGCCGCTCGCCGGATCGCGGCAGCCTGGCGTTGATCGCCGAGCTGGCCCGCAGCGCCACCGCCACCCGCGTATGGCTGTTGCAGGCGCCACCCGGCCAGGCGCTGGACGCCGAGCGCCTGGGCGACTGGCACGCCGCGCTGCAACAGCTGGAGCTGCCGTTCGCCGACAGTGCGCCGCTGAACTGGCTGGAGACCGGTCATGACTAAACCACTGAAGCTCGCCGTGGTCGGCCACACCAACGTCGGCAAAACTTCGCTGCTGCGCACGTTGACCCGTGATGTGGGCTTTGGCGAAGTCTCCCATCGCCCCAGCACCACGCGGCATGTCGAAGGCGCGCGCTTGTCGGTAGACGGCGAAGCCTTGTTGGAGCTGTACGACACGCCCGGCCTGGAGGATGCCATCGCGCTGCTTGATTACCTGGAACGCCTGGACCGACCCGGCGAACGCCTCGATGGCCCGGCTCGCCTGGCGCGGTTCCTGGAAGGCAGCGAAGCCCGCCAGCGTTTTGAACAGGAGGCCAAAGTGCTGCGGCAACTGCTGGCCTCGGACGCCGGTTTGTACGTGATCGACGCCCGCGAACCAGTGCTGGCCAAGTACCGCGACGAGCTGCAAGTGCTGGCCAGTTGCGGCAAGCCATTGCTGCCGGTGCTCAACTTCGTCAGCAGCAACGACCACCGCGAGCCGGACTGGCGCGAAGCCCTGGCCCGCCTCGGCCTGCATGCGCTGGTGCGTTTCGACAGCGTGGCGCCGCCGGAAGATGGCGAACGCCGCTTGTATGAAAGCCTGGCACTGCTGCTGGAAAACTCACGGCCGCAATTGGAACGCCTGATCCTCGATCAGCAAGCCCAACGCCAGGCCCGTCAGCAAAGCGCTGCGCGCTTGATCGCCGAGCTGCTGATCGACTGCGCCGCATGCCGGCGCAGTGTGGTCACCGAAGATGAGCAGCAAGCCATCGCTGATTTGTGTAAAGCCGTGCGCCAGCGCGAACAGAAATGCGTAGAGGCGTTGCTCAAGCTATTCGGTTTTCGCCCACAGGACGCCGCGGCCAGCGACCTGCCCTTGCTGGATGGCCGCTGGGGCGATGACCTGTTCAACCCCGAAACCCTCAAACAACTCGGCGTTCGGGTCGGCGGCGGGATCGCCGCAGGCGCGGCAGCCGGTGCGGGTGTGGACCTGCTGGTCGGCGGTCTCACCCTCGGCGCCGCCGCCCTCGCCGGTGCCATTGCCGGTGGCGCACTGCAAACTGCACGCAGTTACGGCAGCCGCCTGCTGGGCAAGCTCAAGGGCCAGCGCGAGCTGACCGTCGACGACAGCGTGCTGCGCCTGCTCGCCCTGCGCCAACGTCAATTGCTCAAGGCCCTGAACCTGCGCGGCCATGCGGCGATGCACAGCATCAAGGTCGACTCGCCGCAGGACAAAACCTGGCGTGAAGGCAAGTTGCCGGATGCGCTGTATAAGGCGCGCGCCCATCCGCAATGGTCGTCGCTCAACCCTCACGCCAAGCTGAGCCAAGCCGAGCGCCAAGAGCAGGTCGAAGTCTTGGCGACCAAACTCAATGAGGCTGAGGTTAAGCCGTCTTGATGGGTTGTGTATGCCAGTCGAATGCGAGGAACGCGTTGCACAAGACCTTAATCGCAAGTTTGTCGCGGTGGTCAGCAACATCATCCCGATCCAAGTCACTGTTGGTAAATGACTCCAGAACCCCATCACTATCGCCGTCATAACCAGCCGCGCTGTACACCAGCGCGCGTTTACCCTGCAGTGAGCAGCACTGGTAAAAATTCAGCTTGATCGCATTGGGCACGCCATCTTTCGCCCAGTGACTGACGTGCATCGTCAAGTAACGCCGCCAGGTATCGCCGGGGTTAAACCAGCCTTGCTTCAAAAAGGTATCGACAAAGGCCTTGAGCAACACTTTGTCTTCCGCTGATTTATAGCCATCAGCGTTGATATCGCCGGGTAGCAGGATATCGGCAGCACCGTCAGCCGTAATATCCACGGCCACGGCTTCATGCACCAGCTCGTCAGGGTCGTTGTCGGCCCGCTGAAAAAACTGCAACACCGCCATGTCGGGTTTGCCATTACCGCTTCTGTCCTGAGCGGTGGCTTTCAAGTAACGCATCACAGACTCTCGTTTCATACTGGACATCCCTCGTCGTCAGTAAACCAATTGAACTTCAAAACCGTATCGGCGAGCACTTGCACCAAGCCCTTGTCGACGTCATTGGTGACGCCGTCACGGTTAATATCGAAGTGAATATTCCACTCCAACGCCCCGTCACTATCAAAGTCATAGGCGGCGTTCCATATCAGCGGGGTGTTATCGCAAGGGTGAATAGCGCATGGAGGTTTCCTGAAAAGCTAATTCATGCCTCGTGCGCTCACCAGCGCACACAGTCGATGCCCGCTGTAAGAAGGCTCGACATGTGTCGCCCCTTAACGCCAGTTGAACTTCAGATACAGATTGGCCATTGATTGCAGTGCCTTTAGATCCATGGTGTCGAACAGCTCAAGAGGCAGCGCTTCGTCATCCAGTTGCATTACGCCCATGCCGAGGCTATCGCACGCGGTGACGCTGAACTTCAGCCGCTGTTTTTCAATCATGGGTTTTTCGTTCTGATAGAGATCCAAGCGAACTTCGGCGGGGTCGCCTGCGACGGTGAAACGGCTCACATAAAAGTTGATCGAGCGGTTGGGCATGGGTGGACGGCAGAGCCAATTCACTTTCAATACAGCATTGGCAAAATCCTTGAGTAACGCCCTGTCCCTCTCCCCCGAGACACCATTGCCGTCGATGTCACCGGTGATCTGGTAATCGACCAGGCCATCCGCAGATAAGTCGACAGCTGTGGCCTGGCGCACCAGCTCATCCGGCAGCTTTGGCGTGCGTTGAAAAAACAGAAGGTCCACGGTATCCGCCAAAGCATTAGCACTTTGATCCTTCACGGCAACTCTCAAATAACGCATCTAAATCGCTCCCTTAATCAGAGGGCGTACCTTACAGAGTGCGTGGACATTGACTCCATGCGCTGCGTCCGTGTCATCGGTCGGAATCACGCCATTCTTATGAAGGCAACGTCAGTAGCCGCCGAGCCTTGAACTTTAATACCTCCAAGTCCAGTACAGGCACGTGCATTTGCTTGGCCTGCTCATCCCAATCACGCAGGCGCAGGCTGACCTCGCAAAGCGGATCTTGCTCAAAAGCCCGAGCCTCTTCGGCCGTCATCACACCGCCCTGGTAACCCAGGGTACGGCGGCTGGCTTCACTCAAGCGCGCGCAGTAGTCCGGCTGGCTGAAGGTCAGGTAGCGTTTGGCTTGCACGTGGTACTCCACCAGTTTGGCCATGCGCTCGCTGAAGCCTGCGCGGCGCAAATAGTCCGCACCCAGGCGTTCGTGGCTGACCACGCCATAGCCGCCCATGTTCTCACCGCCCTGCCCGCAGAGATGCCCTATGTCGTGGAAAAACGCCGCCAGCACCACCTCATCGTCGAAGCCTTCGGCCATAGCGAGCTGCGCAGCCTGGGACATATGTTCGATCTGCGACACCGGCTCACCGATGTAATCGGCCGCGCCGTGCTGTTCGTATAAGCCGAAGACTTCGGCGATTGCCTGTTCCGGATTCATGATGCGTCTCCCCACAATGCTGTGATATTTCGCTCGGCCATCGCCGGGCCAACGCTCATGCCTACGCCGGAGTGCATCAACGCCGCGCTCACGCCCGGCGCCGCACGCAGGAATGAAAACGGCGCCGGGCCGCGTGAGCCATACACACCCTGCCAGCGTTCCACCACCTGGATTTTGCAGCCCAGCGTCTGCTCCGCCAGCTCGATCAGCCAGTCATCAACTTGCTCGGCATTGAACGGTGATGCATCGCTGCCGTAATCGTGGGAGTCGCCGATGATCAGCTCGCCATGGGGCGTCGGGCTGATCAGCAAGTGAATGCCGTGCTCTTGCAAATGCGGCGCTTCGCGCAGGATCTGCGCCTGCACTGGCGCAGCTTCCGGCAGGTCGGCAAACGCGCCGTAGTGCACGCAACTAAGGCCCGTGAGCAATGCGTGTTGCAGGTTCAGGTTGAGCGCAGGCCGGGCGCGCAGCATTTGCAGGCGACAGATGCTCGGGTTGAGCCCGGCAATCGACTCCGCCAACAAGGTTTGGTAGTCATGACCGGAGCATACGATGACCTGCTCACCGCGAAAGCTGCCCGCTGTAGTGTGTACTTGACCAGGCTCAACGTCGCGCACCAGCGTGGAGAAATAGAACTGCACCTTCAATTCCTGGGCCAGGTAATTGATCAGCGCCGGGATCGCTTCGCGCGAATACAGTTGCTGATCATCCTTGCCATGCAGCGCGGCACGGTGATGGCGAAACTGGCCGCCGTACAGGTCTTTCATCGCCGCGCCTTGCAACAGCTCGACGTTGTAGTCGTGTTCTTGCGCCCGGCCAGCGCAGAAGGCTTCCAGCAGATGTTCTTCGGCTTCGGTGCGGGCGAACAGGTAGGAGCCGTTGCGCTTGAGCTGGATACCGGCCACCTGTGCCCAGTGCGCCCAGATATCACGGCTTTCCTGCGCCAGATCAAGCATCGGCCCGGGGGGTTGGCCGGTGACCAGTGCCTGGCCGAAGTTGCGCACGGAGGCCCCCAGCGGTGTGGCGCTGCGCTCGAAGACCTTGACCTTTAGGCCGCGTTTGGCGGCGGCGTAGGCGTGGGACAGGCCGAGGATGCCGGCGCCGATGACCAGCAGGTCGCTGTGTTGTGTCATGAAGATATGTCCTGAATGTGAAGCCACTATCGCAGGCAAGCCAGCTCCCACATTTTGATTTGCGAACCCGATCAAATAATGTGGGAGCTGGCTTGCCTGCGAAGAGGCCATCAGCCCTAACGAAAACCTTACTGACCCGCTACCTTCTCCGACTTTCCGTCATAACGCTTGCGCCATTCGGTCAGGATGCTGTCGCGGTTTTTCGAGGCCCAGGCGAAGTCGTTCTTGATCAAGCGTTGTTCGTAATCAGCCGGCAATTCGGTCTGCGGCTTGGCGATACCCGGCTGGGCGAGGACGGCGAAGTTGTCCTTGTACAGCTCCATCGCAGCGGGGCTGGCGGAGAAGTCGGCAAGTTTTTTGGCCGCATCGGCGTGAGCAGTGCCCTTGATCACGGCAGTCGCTTCGATGTCCCAGCCCAAGCCTTCTTTGGGCAAGATAATGTCCAGCGGCGCGCCTTGGCGTTTGAGCTGCACGGCCGGGTACTCAAACGAAATACCAATCGGGAATTCCCCGGAAGCCGCCAGCTTGCACGGCTTGGAGCCGGAGTGAACGTACTGGCCGATGTTCTGGTGCAGGTCGTCCATGTACTGCCAGCCCTGCTTCTCGCCGAAGGTCTGCAGCCAGGCGCTCACATCCAGGAAACCGGTGCCGGACGACGCCGGGTTGGGCATCACGATCTTGCCCTTGTACTCAGGCTTGGTCAGGTCTTGCCAGCTCACCGGCTTGGTCAGGCCTTGTTTCTCGGCTTCGACAGTGTTGAAGCAGATGGTCGCAGCCCACACGTCCATGCCGACCCAGGCCGGTGGGTTGGCGGCGTCACGGTAGTTTTTGCCGATCTTGTCCAAGTCCTTGGGTGCGTAGTTATCCAGCATGCCCTGCTGATCGAGAATCGCCAGGCTGGAGGCAGCCAGCCCCCACACCACATCCGCCTGCGGGCGGGCTTTTTCGGCCAGCAGTTTGGCAGTGATGATGCCGGTGGAGTCTCGCACCCATTTAATATCGATATCCGGGTTGGCTTTTTCGAAGGCCTGTTTGTAGGTCTTCAACTGCTCGGCTTCGAGGGCCGTGTACACCGTCAACTCGGTTTTGGCGGCAAAGGCATTCAGGCTGAATGCGCTGAGTAGAGCAGCGGCCAGGGCCAAGGGCTTGAACATGGAGCACCTCCTTCAGGGACTTTTATTGGCCGGGCGCGGTTTGGCGCCAGGCTTGAGAGCGGCGTAAAGCGCCACGTGAGGCCCACGCCAGCAGCAGCGAGACGCCGGCCGACGTGAACAGGATCAGGGTCGACATGGCCGCAGCGCCGCCCACATTGCCGGCGTCGTCCATGTTCAACACGGCGACGGCGGCGAGGATGGTGTCGGGGCTGTAGAGGAAGATCGCGGCGGACACGGTGGTCATCGCCGACACGAACAAGTAGCGCACGATGTCCAGCAGCGCGGGCAGGCAGATCGGCACGGTGACACGCAGATAGTGGCGGTACAGCGGCGCCTTGAGGGACAGCGCGGCAGCTTCGAACTCGGCATCCAACTGGCGCAGCGCGGTGGTTGCAGTCATTTGCGCGGTGGTCAGGTAGTGCGCAATGGTGCACACCACCAGCAACGTCATGGTGCCGTAGAACACATGCAGCGGGTTGCCGTTGAGGTTGAAGAAGAACACGTAACCCAGGCCCAGCACCAAGCCCGGCACAGCCATCGGCACAAAGCTGAGCATGCGCAGCGCCAGGTTCAGGCCTTTCTGGCCCTTGGTCTTTTCCATCAGGTAGGCGCCGGTGAAGATCAGTACGCTGCCGATCAGCGCGGTGCACAGCGCCATGGTCAGGCTGTTGCGATACGCCAGCCAGCCGCCGCCGGCCGTGTCTTCAAACTGGTAGTGATTGAGCGATAGAGAGAGGTTGTACGGCCAGAACTTCACCAGCGAGGAATACACCGCCATGCCGAACACCAGCAGCAACACGGCGCAGATCAACAACACAATCGCCAGGTAGCAGCCATCCCTCAAGCGCGATGGCGCCGGCTGGAACACCTGGGCGCGGCCGCTCATGGCATCGCCATGACGACGGCGCAGCCAGGCGTCCACAGCAAAGCTGAACAGCGCCGGCAGCAACAACACCATGCCGATCAAGGCGCCGCGACCGAACTGTTGCTGGCCGACCACCGCCTTGTAGGCTTCCAGCGCCAACACCTGATAATCGCCACCCACCACCACGGGCACGCCGAAGTCGGTGATGGTCAGGGTGAACACCAGGCAAAACGCCGCGAATACCGCCTGACGCGTGGCCGGCCAGGTAATGCTGCGAAACGCCCGGGCCGGGCTGGCGCCCATGCTGGAGGCGGCATCGAACAGGCGCGCATCCGCCAGGGACAGCGCCGACAGCAGAATCATCAGGGCATGTGGGAAGGTGTAGATCACTTCACCCAGCACAATGCCCCAGAAGCCGTAGATATTGTCCGAGAGCAAACCACGCAACATGCCCTGGTTGCCGAACAGATAGACCAGCGCAATACCCGGCAACATCGACGGGGCCATCAATGGCAGCAGCGACAGGCCGCGCCAGATCGGCTTGCCGGGGATCAGCGTGCGTTGCAGTGCGTAGGCAAACAGGTAGGCCAGCGGTACGACGATGGCCGCCACGCTGAGGGACACTTTCAGGCTATTGCCTAACAACCAATGAAAGTTGGCGCTGGTCATCAGCTCCCGCGCCGCGACCAGCCCGCCGCCCTGCCCGGCTTCGCTGCTGAAGCCGCGCCAGAAGATCGCCAGCAACGGCAACAACACCGCAATGCCCAACAGGAGTAACCAAAGCAGTTTGCCGCCGACCACAAAAATGCGGTCGCCAAGCTCAGCGCGGGAAACCTGACGAGCCACGTGGTCGGGTATCGGCAGACTCATATCAGCAGCCATCTCAGGCAAACACCTGCAGGCTGCGCGGCGGCAGGGCCACCCAGATATCCTGCGCGCCCAGGCGCGGCATGGCTTCGGGGGCCAGTTCGGCCAACAGCGGGTGGCCAGGCAATTGCTCCAGCTCAAAGCTCATGCGGCAGCGGTTGCCGAGGAAAGTGATCTCGCGGACCTTGGCCGGGAACAGGTTTTCTTCATGCACCAGCGGGTTGACGCTGATGGCTTCCGGGCGGCAGAACAAGCGGCCGGACTTGGCTTTGCTGGCGCTGTCATCCAGCCGCATGTGCAAGCCGCCGACCTGGGCATGGCTGTCACTGCTGCGGCTGAACGGCAGCCAGTTGCCCTGGCCGACAAATTCCGCCACAAACGGCGTGGCCGGGCGGTCGTAGATTTCCTGGGGCGTGGCGTATTGCTCGACCTTGCCGTTGTTCATCACGGCAATACGGTCGGCCATCAGCATGGCCTCGTCCTGGTTGTGGGTGACCATCAGCGTGGTGATGCCCAGGCGCCGTTGCAATTGGCGCAGCTCGGTACACAGATGCTCACGCACGCGGGCGTCGAGGGCCGACATGGGTTCGTCCAGCAACAGCAATGACGGCGCCGGCGCCAGGGCACGGGCCAGGGCCACGCGCTGTTGTTGGCCGCCGGAGAGTTGACCGGGGTACTTTTTTTCACTGCCGACCAGGCCGACCAGTTCGAGCATCTGCCCGACGCGCTTGCGCACTTCGTCGCGACCACTGCCGGTGAGGCCGTAGCCGATGTTCGCTTCGACGGTCAGGTTGGGAAACAGCGCGTAAGACTGGAACAGAATGCCGTAGTCCCGCGCCTGCGGCGGCAGCAAGGAAACATCGCGGTTGCCCAGGTAAAGCTCCCCGCTGTCCTGGCGCTCCAGGCCGGCGATACAGCGCAGCAAGGTGGTTTTGCCGCAGCCGGACGGGCCTAGCAGGCACACCAGCTCGCCGGCCGCGACCTCCAGGGACACGTTGTCCAGCGCGGTGAATGCGCCGAAGCGTTTCTGGATACCGCGCACCTTCATTGGCGCACCGGGTTGGGTCAGGGCTGTGTTCATGCAAGGCACCTCATCAAACTGATGAAGGCCATGCTAGGCGGGCAATGCGTCCCTCTTGTGGCAGAAAGGCAAAAGGCAGTGATAGTGGTATTGGTGGATTTGGGTGTAAGGCGATCGTTCCCACGCTCTGCGTGGGAATGCATCTTGTGACGCTCCGCGTCACGACATTCAAGCGCAGACGCGGAGCGTCCAGGGCGGCATTCCCACGCGGAGCGTGGGAACGATCAGAGCGGCGACATTTCCTGCGCCAACCCCAGAAACGCCGCCGGCAACCGCGCGCCTTTGCGCTCTTTGAGGCAGTACAAATACTCGGGAATCTGCGGTGCATTCTCGATGGTCAGCACCCGCAGTTGTGGGTCATGGGGCACTTCCTGGCGGGCAATGATGCTGATGCCGATGTTGCGCAGCACCGCCTCGCGAATCGACTCACGGCTGCCGATTTCCAGCAACGGCCCGTAACTCACGCCGGCGCCCTGCAACATCTCTTCAGTCAACCGCCGCGTGGTGGAACCGGCTTCGCGCATCAGCAGCGTATGCCCGGCCAGCGCACTCAGTGGCACATGTTCAAGCTTGGCCAGGGGATGATTGCGATGCACCGCCAGTACCAGCGGGTCGGTGCCCAGCACGCGGCGGATCAGGCGTGGGTCTTCGAGCAGTTGCGAGGAGGCCGCGACATCGACGCGGTAATCGTCCAGTGCTTCGAGCACTTGTTGGGAATTGCCGATTTCCACCGAGACGTCCACATGGGGCAGGCGTTCGCGAAAGGCTTTGACCAGATCGAGGATGTAATACGGCGCCGTGGCGGCAATCCTCAAAGCGCCCTGGACCTGGCCAGTATTGCGCAGGAAAAACTCGATATCGGCCTCTTGCTGCAACAGCGCCTTGACCATCGGCAGCAGGCGCGCGCCGTCGTCACTGACGGTGAGGCGCCGCCCGCCGCGGTAGAACAGTTCAACGCCGTATTGGCTTTCCAGGTTGCGAATCTGGGTGGTGACGGTGGGCTGGCTCAAGCCGAGTTTTTTCGCCGCCTGGGTAATGCTGCCCAGGCGGGCGACCATAAAAAACGCCTTTAACTCAGCACTCAGCACACCGCCCTCTCATCCTCTATTTGCGCAACAGGCGCAGACCGTTGAATACCACCAGCAGGCTCACGCCCATGTCCGCGAACACCGCCATCCACATGGTCGCCATGCCCAGGAAGGTGACTGCCAGGAAGATCGCCTTGATCACCAACGCCAGGGCGATGTTCTGCTTGAGGATACTCGACGTTTGCCGCGACAGACGAATGAATGCCGGAATCTTGCGCAGATCATCGTCCATCAGCGCCACGTCGGCAGTCTCGATTGCCGTGTCAGTGCCGGCGGCGGCCATGGCAAAGCCGATTTCGGCGCGGGCCAGGGCCGGGGCGTCGTTGATGCCGTCGCCGACCATGCCTACCCGGCGGCCTTGGCCGTAGAGGGTTTCAATGGCTTGCAGCTTGTCGGTGGGCAACAGATCGCCCTGGGCCTGATCAATGCCAACCTGCGCCGCAATCGCCTGGGCGGTGTGGGTGTTGTCGCCGGTGAGCATCAGGGTCTTGATGCCCAGCGCGTGCAGTTGCTGGATGGCTTCGCGGCTGCTGTCTTTTACCGTGTCAGCCACGGCGAACAACGCCAGCGGGCCGGACTTGTCGAGCAGCAACACCACGGACTTGCCTTGTTTTTCCAGGGCGAACAGCTTTTCTTCCAGCGCCGGCGAGCACAGGCCCAGGTCTTCCACCAGACGGTGGTTGCCCAAGTGGTAGGTTTCGCCGTTGATGTCGCCACGCACACCGCGACCTGGCAAGGCCTCGAAGTTATCCACAACGTGGCTTGGCAAGTTTTTATCCACAGCTGCCTTGGCGATGGCCAGCGACACCGGGTGGTCGGAGCGCCCGGCCAGGCTGGCCGCCAAGGCGGGTGCGCTGTCTTCGACGTTGGGGAACAGCGCCAGGTAATCGGTTTGCACCGGTTTACCGTGGGTGATGGTGCCGGTCTTGTCGAGGGCCAGGTAGTCGAGCTTGTAACCACCCTCCAGGTACACGCCGCCCTTGATCAGGATGCCTTTGCGCGCCGCAGCCGCCAGGCCGCTGACGATGGTCACCGGGGTGGAAATCACCAGGGCGCAGGGGCACGCGACCACAAGCAATACGAGGGCGCGGTAGATCCAGTCGAACCACACGCCGGCCATGAACAACGGTGGGATAATCGCCACGCCCAAGGCAAACAGGAAGACTGCCGGGGTGTAGACCTTCGAGAAGCTGTCGACAAAGCGCTGGGTCGGCGCCCGTGCGCCCTGGGCCTGTTCCACCGCGTGAATGATGCGCGCCAGGGTGGAATTGTTGGCCGCTGCGGTGACCTTGTACTCAAGGGAACCGGCCTGGTTGATGGTGCCGGCGAAGACCTTATCGCCTACGGTTTTTTCAATCGGCAGGCTTTCGCCGGTGATCGGCGCCTGATCGATGGTGGATTGGCCGGCAGTAACTTCACCGTCCAGGCCTATGCGCTCGCCGGGTTTTACCCGCACGATCGCGCCCAATTCAATACTTTTTACCTCCTGTTCAAGCCACGAACCATCGGCCTGCTGCACCGTGGCCTGTTCCGGCGTCATTTGCATCAGGCCGCTGATGGCATTACGCGCACGGTCCAGAGACTTGGCTTCGATCAACTCGGCCACCGTAAACAGGAACATCACCATGGCCGCTTCCGGCCACTGGCCGATCAGGATCGCACCAGTTACCGCGATACTCATCAGCGCGTTGATGTTCAGGTTGAGGTTTTTCAGGGCGATCCAGCCCTTTTTATAGGTGGTGAGGCCGCCGCTGAGGATCGATACCAGCGCCACCAAGGCAATTACCCAGGTCGGTGCCACGCCCGTGAAATGCAACACTTCGGCGCCCAATGCACCTACGCCCGACACCGCCAACGGCCACCAATGTTTCTTGGCAGGCGGCGCGGCAGCAGGTGTCCCCTCTTCGATAGGGTCGGCTTGCATGCCGATGGATTTGATCGCCGTGATGATCGGCGCAGTGCTCGGCAGGTCATGGGTGACGCCGAGGATGCGGTTGATCAGGTTGAATTCCAGCTGCTGCACACCGGCAAGCTTGCCCAGTTTGTTCTGGATCAGCGTCTGTTCGGTGGGGCAGTCCATAGCTTCGATGCGGAAAGTGCTCAGGCGCGAGCCGGCCGTCGGCGCTTCGCTGAGCGTAACCACAGCAGGCGCTACCTTGCTGGAACAGCAGGAATCGCCATGGCTGCCATGCTCATGTTTTCTGACCGGGGTCAGCGTGGCGCCGTGGTCGTGGCTATGTTCGTGGCTATGTTCGTGGCTATGGTCATGATCATGGTCGTGCTTGTGATCATGTTTTTTCGGGGTGTGGATGGAATCGCTCATTCTGTCGCGTCCGTAAAGGTGCCTGTTGCCAAGTAAAGACCCTGTAGCCACTATAGGGTCAAGCACCCATTTGGAGATTGCTGCGATGAAGATCGGTGAATTGGCCAAACTGACCGATTGTCAGGTGGAAACCATCCGTTATTACGAAAAAGAAGGCCTGCTGCCGCCCCCGGCGCGCACCGATGCCAATTATCGCGTGTACACCCAGGCGCACACCGAACGGCTGATCTTTATCCGCAACTGCCGCAGCCTGGACATGACGCTTGAAGAAATCCGCAGCCTGCTGGGGCTGCGCGACAGCCCGCAGGACCAGTGCGAGAGTGTGAATGCGTTGATCGACGAGCATATCCACCATGTGAAAGCGCGGATCGATGGGCTGTTGGCGTTGCAGGCGCAATTGCTCGACCTGCGCCAACGCTGCGGCGGTGGGCCGGATCTGGACCAGTGCGGGATTTTGCAGCGGCTGGAGGTCAGCGGCAGTGTGGCGGCCAGCGAGGCGGAGCCTTCGCATGTGGGCAGAAGCCACGGGCATTAAGGTGTATACAAAACAACTGTGGGAGCTGGCTTGCCTGCGATAGCGGTGGATCAGAGGCATTTGTATCGCCTGACACTTCGCTATCGCAGGCAAGCCAGCTCCCACATTTTTAACCGAGACAGGCTTTAGATGGCGACGTCAGCCTTGATGCTCGGATCGGCGTCGTAGCCCACAATCTCGAAGTCTTCGAACTTGTAGTCATAGATCGACGCCGGCTTACGCTTGATCACCAGTTCCGGCAGCTTCTTCGGCGTGCGCGCCAGCTGCGTACGGATCTGTTCCATATGGTTGCTATAGGCATGGGTGTCGCCGGTAGTGACGATGATCTCGTGCGGGATCAGGTCGCATTGCTGGGCCAGCATATGGGTCAGCAACGCCAGCGCGGCGGTGTTGTACGGCAGGCCGAGGAATACGTCGGAGCTGCGGATGTACAACTGCATCGACAGATGGCCGTCATGCACAAACGCCTGGTACAGCAGGTGGCACGGCGGCAGGGCTTGCTTGCCGTTGCGCGCGTTTTCCTGCGGGCTCTTGGTTTCGTCCGGCAGGTATTCGACGTTCCAGCCGTGGAACAGGATGCGACGGCTGTTGGGGTTGTTTTTCAACGTGTCGACCATGTAGTCGATCTGGTTGATGGTGCCACCGTCCTTGGTTGGCCAGGCGGTCCACTGCTCGCCGTACACCGGGCCGAGGTCGCCGTCTTCGGTGGCCCATTCGTCCCAGATTTTCACGCCGTTTTCGTTCAGCCACTTGATGTTGGTATTGCCGCTCAACATCCAGATCAATTCGTTGGCGATGCTTTTGAAATGAAGCTTCTTGGTGGTCAGCAGCGGGAAGCCGTCGGCCAAGTTATGCCGATACTGACGGGCAAACACGGCTTTGGTGCCGGTGCCGGTGCGATCGCCCTTGGTCAATCCATTGGTCACGACGTCGTTCAGTAGTTCGAGATATTGCTTCATGTTTTTACCCGTATCAAAGAAGCCGAGGCTCGCAAAAGCCTCGGCATTCGAATTTAAAGCGCGGCGTTCTTGATGCCTTGCGGGCGATTGTACGCCCACCACAGCAGGCCCAGGCCCGCCAGGATCATCGGCATGCTGAGAATCTGCCCCATGGTCAACCAGCCCCACGCCAGGTAGCCCAGCTGTGCATCCGGCACGCGGACGAACTCGACGATGAAGCGGAAGATCCCGTAGAACAACGCAAACATGCCGGAAACCGCCATGGTTGGGCGTGGCTTGCGCGAGAAGATATAAAGAATCAGGAACAGTGCCACACCTTCCAGAGCGAACTGGTAGAGCTGCGACGGGTGGCGTGGCAGTTGCGCCGGGTCGCTGAAGGGTGGGAACACCATGGCCCACGGCACGTCGCTCGGCTTGCCCCACAACTCGGCGTTGATGAAGTTACCGATACGCCCGGCACCCAGGCCAATCGGCACGAACGGTGCGACGAAGTCCATCAGTTGGAAGAACGACTTGCCGTTGCGGCGGCCGAACCACCATGCGGCAATCATCACGCCGACAAAGCCACCGTGGAACGCCATGCCGCCCTTCCACACTTCGAAAATCAGCGTCGGGTTGGCGATATAGGCCGGAAGATCGTAGAACAGCACATACCCCAGGCGTCCGCCGACGATCACGCCCATCGACATCCAGAACACCATGTCGGAGAGCTTCTCCTTGGTCCAGGTCGGGTCGAAACGGTTCAGGCGCCGGGAAGCCAGCAGCCAGGCACCGCCGATGCCGATCAGGTACATCAACCCGTACCAGTGGATTTGCAGCGGACCGATGGCCACGGCCACCGGGTTGATCTGCGGGTAAGGCAGCATTGCGACTCCTCGTTAAATCATTAGTCATGGCGCACCGGACCATGCCGGTGTGGGATTAAGCCTGCGTTACAGCCGCAATTTCAAATTAAGAAGGTTAGACACGCCCAATAGCCCGGCATGTTAACGGATGGAAGGCGCTCGGCCCAACTTCGATACGATGGATAGCCATCCGCTGTATGGGTAGAGTGAACAAAACACAAAGGGAACGCCTTATGTGCCTGATTGTTTTCGCCTGGCGGCCGGGCCACGCCCAGCCGCTGATCGTCGCGGCCAACCGTGATGAGTTCTACGCCCGCCCCAGCCTGCCGCTGGCTCAGTGGCCGGATGCGCCACATGTCTACGCTGGTCGCGACCAAGAAGCCGGTGGCACCTGGCTTGGGGTGAACGCCGAGGGGCGGTTTGCTGCCCTGACCAATATTCGCGACCCGCACCAGCCGCCTGCACGTAAGTCCCGAGGGGAGTTGGTGGCGCGATTTCTCAGTGGATCGCTGCCAATTGACGAATATTTGGCCGATGTTAACGGCCGTTCGATTGAATACTCCGGTTTTAACCTGCTGGTAGGCACGCGGGATGAGCTGTGGCATTACAACGCCAATGAGACCGAGCCGACGCGGTTGGAGGCTGGGGTTTATGGCCTGTCGAATGCCGGCCTGAATACGCCCTGGCCCAAATTGCTCAAGGCCAGGGCGGCGTTGAGTGAATTGCTGGAGCACCCACAGCCGCAGGCCTTGCTGGAAATCTTGAGCGACCCGCAGACCGCACCTTTTGCCGACTTGCCGGACACCGGCGTGGGCTTGGCGACCGAAAGCCTGCTCTCCAGCGTGTTTATCGCCAGCCCCAGTTATGGGACGCGGGCGAGTACGGCGCTGATTGTGAATGCCGATGGGTCGCGGCAGATGGTGGAGCGTAGTTTTGGGCCGTTGGGTGGACGGTTGGGTGAAGTCGAACTGAACATTTGATGGCGCTTGGGCTGCCGTCATCGCAGGCAAGCCAGCTCCCACATGTTGAACTGTGAACACAGTCAAATGTGGGAGCTGGCTTGCCTGCGATAGCGGTCTAGAGGGTTTTTGCAGAAGCCGGGTTGATCATTCGCGTCAGCCCCAGGTTCTTCAGCGCCAGTTGCAGCGAGCTGTGGATAACTTGCGGGTTGTCGATGGTCATCAACTCGGCCAGCAGGTCCTTGGCCATGCTCAGCTCAACCTGACGCAACATCCACTTCACCTTCGGCAAGTTGGTGGCGTTCATCGACAGGCTATCAAAGCCCATTGCCATCAACAGCACCGCTGCCGCCGGGTCGCCGGCCATTTCACCGCAGATGCTCACCGGCTTGCCTTCGGCATGGGCGTCGCGCACCACATGCTGCAGGGCTTGCAGCACTGCCGGGTGCAGGTAATCGTAGAGGTCGGCCACCCGTGGGTTGTTGCGGTCCACGGCCAGCAGGTACTGGGTCAGGTCGTTGGAGCCGACCGAGAGGAAGTCCACTTGCCGCGCCAGTTCTTTGGCCTGGTACACCGCCGCCGGAATTTCGATCATCACGCCAATCGGTGGCATCGGCACGTCGGCGCCTTCGTCGCGTACTTCGCCCCAGGCGCGGTGGATCAGGTGCAGCGCTTCTTCCAGCTCATGCGTGCCGGAGATCATCGGCAGCAGGATACGCAGGTTGTTCAGGCCTTCGCTGGCCTTGAGCATGGCGCGGGTCTGGACGAGGAAAATTTCAGGGTGGTCGAGGGTTACACGAATACCGCGCCAGCCAAGGAAGGGGTTGTCTTCCTTGATCGGGAAATACGACAGTGACTTGTCGCCGCCGATGTCCAGGCTGCGCATCGTCACCGGCAACGGGTGGAAGGCGGACAGTTGCTCGCGATAAATCGCCAGCTGCTCCTTCTCACTCGGGAAACGTTGGTTGATCATGAACGGCACTTCGGTGCGGTACAGCCCCACGCCTTCAGCGCCACGCTGTTGCGCTCGGGCCACATCGGCCAGCAAGCCGGTGTTGACCAGCAGCGGCACCCGGTGGCCATCGAGGGTGACGCACGGCAGCTCGCGCAGCGAATCGAGGCCCAGCGCCAGTTGCTTCTCTTCTTCCACCACCTCGGCGTATTGCTTGCGCAGCAGCTCGCTGGGGTTGGTAAAGACTTCGCCACGATGGCCGTCGACGATCATGTCGATGCCGTCGACCTTGGAATACGGCAGGTCCACCAGGCCCATTACCGTCGGAATACCCATGGCCCGAGCCAGGATCGCGACGTGGGAGTTACCCGAACCCAGTACCGACACCAAACCCACCAACTTGCCCTCTGGCACTTCGCCGAGCATGGTGGCGGTCAGTTCTTCACTGATCAGGATGGTGTTGTCGGGGTAGACCAGGTTGGTGGTGCGGTCTTCCTGCAAGTAGGCCAGCAGACGGCGGCCGAGGTCGCGCACATCCGAGGCGCGTTCACGCAGGTAGGCATCGTCCATCAGTTCGAAACGGTTGACGTGATCGGTGACCACCTGGCGCAACGCGCCCTGGGCCCACTGGCCGGTCTTGATCACGGTTTTGACTTCGTTACCCAGGGACGCGTCGTCGAGCATCATCTGGTACACGTCGAACAGCGCGCGCTCTTCGGGGCGCAGTTGCGTGGCCAGCTTGGTCGACAGGTTGCGCATGTCGGCGCGCACGCCTTCCAGGGCGGTCTTGAACAGTTTGATTTCAGCGTCGATGTCATCGACGGTTTTGTCCGGCACCACATCCAGGTCGGCTGGCGGCAGCATGACCACGGCCGTACCGACCGCAGCGCCCGGCGAACCTGGCACGCCGACGAACTTGGCTTCCTGGATGCCCTTGCCCTGACGGCCCAGACCACGAATCGAACCGGTCGCCTCAGCGTGGGCAATAACCCCGGCGAGCTGCGCGCTCATGGTCACGAGGAAGGCTTCTTCGCCTTCATCGAACTGGCGGCGTTCTTTTTGCTGGATGACCAACACGCCGACAACGCGGCGGTGGTGAATGATCGGTGCGCCGAGGAACGAGGCGTAGCGCTCTTCGCCGGTTTCGGCAAAGTAGCGATAACGCGGGTGATCGGCCGCGTTTTCAAGGTTCAGGGGTTCTTCACGCGTCCCCACCAGGCCCACCAGACCTTCATTGGGCGCCATGCTGACCTTGCCGATCGAGCGCTTGTTCAAGCCCTCGGTGGCCATCAGCACAAAACGGTTGGTCTCTGGGTCCAGCAGGTAAACCGAGCAGACCTGGCTGCCCATGGCTTCCTTGACGCGCAACACAATAATCCCCAACGCCGCCTTGAGATCCTTGGCGGAGTTAACTTCCTGGACGATCTTGCGCAGCGTATTGAGCATGGCTCGGGGTCGAACTCCGTCGTCAGTCGCGCGCTAAAAGGCGCGGGGCAAGCTCTTTGAGAGCGCGACGATAAACCTCGCGCTTGAATGTCACCACCTGGCCCAACGGGTACCAATAGCTGACCCAGCGCCAGCCATCGAACTCCGGTTTACCGGTCAAATCCATTCGCACCCGCTGCTCGTTGGAGATCAGGCGCAAAAGAAACCATTTCTGCTTCTGGCCGATGCACAGCGGTTGGCTGTGGGTACGCACCAGGCGTTGCGGCAAACGATAGCGCAACCAGCCACGGGTACAGGCCAGAATTTGCACATCTTCGCGCTCAAGGCCGACTTCTTCATTCAACTCACGGTACAAGGCGTCTTCAGGGGTCTCGTCGGGGTTGATTCCGCCTTGAGGAAACTGCCAGGCATCTTGGTTGATTCGGCGAGCCCATAGCACCTGTCCGGCATCATTCGTAAGAATAATCCCGACATTAGGACGGAAACCATCGGGGTCGATCACGGCAACAACCTCGCAAACGCATGTCGCCGCATTGTTCCACAAAGGTTGTTCCAGCGGCAACGAGGCTTCTTACCTTATGTGCACTCTTGTGAAAAGACCGTATTCTGGACGCCTTTTTACAGACTTTTCAGCGAGTAACTGCAATGCGCCTGGCTTTATTCGACTTGGACAACACGCTTCTCGGCGGTGACAGCGATCACGCGTGGGGCGATTACCTCTGTGAGCGTGGGATTCTTGACCCGGTGGCCTACAAAGCCCGTAACGACGAGTTTTACCAGGATTACCTGGCCGGCAAGCTGGATAACGCCGCCTACCTGAACTTCAGCCTGGAAATCCTTGGTCGCACCGAGATGGCCCAGTTGGACGAATGGCACCGCGACTTCATGCGCGACTGCATCGCCCCACTGATGCTGCCGCTCGCCCTGGAACTGCTGGACAAACACCGCGCCGCTGGCGACAAGCTGGTGATCATCACCGCCACCAACCGCTTCGTGACCGCGCCGATCGCCGAGCTGCTGGGGGTTGAAACCCTGATCGCCACTGAATGCGAGATGGAAAACGGCCGATATACCGGGCGCAGCACGGATATCCCGTGCTTCCGTGAAGGCAAAGTGACGCGCTTGAATCGTTGGCTGGAAGAAACCGGGTACAGCCTGGAAGACAGCTACTTCTATAGCGATTCGATGAATGATTTGCCGTTGCTGGAGCAGGTAGCGCATGCGGTGGCGGTGGACCCGGACCCGAATTTGCGTGCCGAAGCCGAGAAGCGTGGCTGGCCGGTGATTACCCTGCGCGGCTGATGACGACATCGCAGGCAAGCCAGCTCCCACACTTTAGATGTATTCACAGATCAAAATGTGGGAGCTGGCTTGCCTGCGATGAAGCCGGCTCGGTCCCAAGCCCTACATCGGCTTGGCCACCATCAAATAGAAAATCACCAGAAACGCCAGAAACGCCGGCCAGCCCAGGCCAAACCACCAGCGCATATAGGTCGCGGCCTTGATCGGCATCGCCGTGCCATCGCGCAGCGCCTGCTCCGCCATCTTGTGCACACGAATCTGCAGCCACACCACCGGCAGCCAGCAGACACCCGCCAGCACATACAACGCGAACGTCCACTGCAACCAGCTCTGCTGCATCGACCAGCCCGCCAAGTACATCAAGCCGATGCCACTCAACGGCTGAAAAACCGCCGTGGTCGTGGTAAATGCCCAATCCGCGAACACCAGGTGTTTGAAGGTGACCGCGATCACTTCCACCTTGCCGCTGCGCCAGGCGCGCAAGGCGTAATACGCCGAGCCCGCACCCAGGCCAAACAGGATGGTCGAGGACAGGATATGCAGGGTTTTCAACAGCAGGTAAGCGTTCATCGGCGGGGCTCGGTCGAAAAAGGTTCAGTCCAGAGAAGGTTCAGTCCAGAGGAGCCAAAGGGTCGCCACCATGAGTACCAGATTTTTGGCGACCGCCGCGTAAGGATCAAACCAGTAATGGGCCAGGACTATGCTGATAATCACGGTATAGCCGCCCATCAACAGTAATTGCAGGATCAGCGCCGACCTGCGCCAGCGCGCAACCAGCAACCCCAGGCCCAACAGGCCATCACACACCGCCCCGGCGATCACGGCCACTGTCGCCCAAGTGCCCTGCACACCGGCCTCGGCCATGATGCGCAGGCCCCAGGCGTAACCCGGCCCAACGCAGACCGCCGCCGTCCCCAGCCAGATCAGCACCAATACCGCCAGCATCAGCGGGCGAATGGTGCGCTGGCTGCTTTGGGCCGCCGTGGGCCAGCCTTGCAGGCGTGAGGCTAACGGCGCGGCAGTGTAGCCGCAGACCGACGCCAGCACCTCGGGGTCGGCGACGTTATCCCGCTGAGCCAGGGCAATGCTTTGTGAGTTCAAGGCGCGCCAGCCCAGGCGATCGCCCAGCCAGCCGCCCAACCCCAGCAATGGCGCTTGCAAGTATCGGCCTGCGCGCCAGCCTTGAGCGACGCGCAGGTGATCAATGACTTGAGCGAGCCGCATCGGTGCTGGCCCCACCAACGGCAGTACCAATGATTCGGCAGGCCACTGGCGCAACACGGCCAGCACCGCGCCGACCAGGTCGTCGATATGCACCGGCTGCAGTTGAGCGTTGAGGTCCAGCAATGGAATCAGCGGCCAGGGCGACAGCCCCGCCAACCAGGCACTGCTGGCGCCCCCCTCGCCCACCACCAGCGAAGGCCGCAGCACCACGGCGGATACGCCAAGGCTCAGCAGATAGTCGTCAGCAGCGCCTTTGCTGGCCAGAAATGGCACATCCGATTGCGCTGAGGCGCCGAGGGCAGAGATCTGCAACACTCGCACACCGTGATGGGCGGCCAGATCAAACAGCGCGCGGGCGCCCTGATCCTGGACGCGGCTCAGCTCGGCCGCGTCCACGCTCAGCAACCCCGCCGCATTGATGACTAAATCGACCGACTCAGGAAACACCCAGCAACCTGGGTCGGCAGCCAACCGGCCCAAATCCAGCGCCTGCCATTGCACCCCTGGCCAGCCCTGACTTCGAGGCTTGCGACACGTCGCGATCACACTGTGCCCAGCCTGCTGCAGGGCACGCAGCAAGTGGCCACCGAGAAAGCCGGTGGCGCCGACAAGCAGAATATTCATACGGTTAAACCGGCTTGGCGCCCATCAACCCGGCAATCGCTACAAACCCCACCAGGCTGACCACCGCCAGCACCAGGGTGAAATTCAGGCTACCGCCCTCGCCCTTACGCAGGCGATTAAGCCGCGCCACCAGCCAGAACCACGCCAGTGCCGCCACGGTGTAGAGAATGCTGGAACCCAAAATCCAGGTTTGCCCCAGCGGCCAGCCGAGCAGATGCACCAGCCACCAGCCGGTGAACGGCATGCTGACCACGCAAACGCCCATCAGCAACCACACGAACGCCCACGGGCGTTGCACGGTAACCGCCGGGCCGGCGCTGCGTTTGCGCCAGGCCAGTACCGCCAGGCCGAGGCCGCTGAGCAACAGCAACACGGTGGCGGTGATGTGAATAACCTTGAGGGTGGTCAGCGTTTCCATGGTCTTGATTCCTTAAAAGGCCGCCCAGTCAGCTTAGTCGCTCAACCGAGGAACAGCTGGTAAGCCGGGTTTTCGCTTTCATCCCAATACGGGTAGCCGATTTCTGCCAACGCGGCCGGCACCAGGTGGCGCTCGTCTGTCGGCACCTGCAGGCCTGCGACCACACGGCCGTCGGCTGCGCCGTGGTTGCGATAGTGGAACATCGAGATGTTCCAGCGCCCGCCTAATTTGTTAAGAAAGTTGAACAGCGCGCCCGGACGCTCGGGGAATTCGAAGCGAAACACCAGCTCGTCGCTGACTTTGGCTGCATGGCCACCCACCATATGGCGAATGTGCAACTTGGCCAGCTCGTTTTCGGTCAGGTCCAGCACCGGGAAACCCTGGCTTGTGAGGCTGGCGATCAACGCGCTGCGCGGGTCGTTTTCCGGGTGAGTCTGCACCCCCACGAAGATGTGCGCCTCGCGGCCGGAGTGGTAGCGGTAGTTGAATTCGGTGATCTGGCGCTTGCCCACGGCCTCGCAGAACGCCTTGAAGCTGCCCGGTTGCTCGGGGATGGTCACGGCGATGATGGCTTCGCGGCCTTCACCCAGCTCGGCGCGCTCGGCCACATGGCGCAGGCGGTCGAAGTTGACGTTGGCGCCGGAGTCGATGGCCACCAGGGTCTGCCCGGTCACGCCACGGGTCTCCACGTATTTCTTGATACCCGCCACGCCCAGCGCACCCGCAGGCTCGGTGATGGAGCGGGTGTCGTCGTAGATGTCCTTGATGGCCGCGCAGATTTCGTCGGTGCTGACGGTGATCACTTCGTCTACATAGTCTTTGCAGATATCAAAGGTGTGCTGGCCGATCTGCGCCACCGCCACGCCATCAGCAAAGATGCCGACCGTTGGCAGCACCACGCGCTCGCCTGCGGCCATGGCGGCTTGCAGGCAGTTGGAGTCGTCCGGCTCGACGCCGATGATCTTGATTTCCGGGCGCAGGTATTTCACATACGCCGCAATACCGGCGATCAGCCCGCCGCCGCCCACGGGTACAAAAATCGCGTCCAAAGGCCCAGGGTGCTGGCGCAGAATCTCCATCGCCACGGTGCCCTGCCCGGCAATGGTGTGTGGATCATCGTAAGGGTGAATGTAAACGTAGCCTTTTTCGTCGACCAGTTTCAGCGAGTAGGCCAGGGCTTCCGGGAAGGAATCACCGTGCAGCACCACTTTGCCGCCACGCGAGCGCACACCTTCGACCTTGATCTCCGGCGTGGTCTTGGGCATCACGATGGTGGCTTTCACCCCCAACACCTTGGCCGCCAGGGCCAGGCCCTGGGCGTGGTTGCCCGCCGAAGCGGTGACCACGCCGCGCGCGCGTTCTTCGGCGCTCAGTTGGGTCAGCTTGTTGTAGGCACCGCGAATCTTGAACGAGAACACCGGCTGCAAGTCTTCACGCTTGAGCCAGACCTTGTTGCCCAGCCGCTCGGAGAGCTGGCGCGCGGTCTGCAAGGGGGTTTCTACGGCAACGTCGTAAACGCGCGAGGTGAGGATCTTTTTGACGTACTGTTCAAGCATCGGAAAGCATCACTGGGCGGGTTGGGCAGGGCCAAGGAGTCTAACCCAGCGTTTAGCCGGGCGACCACACGAATCCCGAGGTTTTGTTGGGTTATACTCGCCGCCCTCGATAATTCCCCGCCCGTTCCGGAGCCCGCATGACCCAGGATCAACTCAAACAGGCAGTGGCCCAGGCCGCCGTCGATTTAATCCTTCCTAAACTCGACGACAAAAGCATCGTCGGTGTCGGCACCGGCTCCACCGCCAACTGCTTTATCGATGCACTGGCCCAGCACAAGGGTGCCTTCGACGGCGCCGTAGCCAGCTCCGAAGCCACCGCCGCGCGCCTCAAGGGCCATGGCATTCCAGTGTATGAGCTCAACACCGTGAGCGACCTGGAATTCTACGTCGACGGCGCCGATGAAAGCGACGAGCACCTGAACCTGATCAAAGGCGGCGGCGCAGCCCTGACCCGCGAGAAGATCGTTGCGGCCGTGGCCAAGACCTTTATCTGCATCGCCGACGCCAGCAAGCTGGTGCCGGTGCTCGGCGCCTTCCCGCTGCCGGTGGAAGTCATCCCCATGGCCCGCAGCCACGTGGCCCGCGAGCTGGTGAAACTGGGCGGCGACCCGGTGTACCGCGAAGGCGTGTTGACCGACAACGGCAATATCATCATTGATGTGTTCAACATGCAGATCACCAACCCGGTGGAGTTGGAGACGCAGATCAATGCGATCGTTGGCGTGGTGACCAATGGCCTGTTCGCGGCGCGCCCGGCGGATGTGTTGCTGCTGGGTACTTCTGAAGGCGTTAAAACCCTCAAGGCCTAAAACTCAAGGCCTGGCTTTATGTGGGAGCTGGCTTGCCTGCGATAGCATCACCTCGGTCTGACTTAAAGACCGAGGCGTCTGCATCGCGGGCAAGCCCGGCTCCCACACAAGCCAGCTCCCACAGGAGGCCTCATCGTTTAGAAGATCCATGTAACAAAACCGCTACTTTTCGCAGCACCCCCGCCCAAAACCGTGCGCCATGTCACGGCATCCCACGCCGTTATTGGTATCAAATCCGTTACAAATGACAGCCAGGCGACCCAAGCGTTTAACAATGCGCCACTTCGCGCTCGCCCAGGGAATGAGGCGCGCATTGTGCAAAGGGTCTGAGCTGAAAAACTTCAATCACCTCAAGGAAGACCTTGTGATAAAGCCCCTCGCCCTCGCGATCAGCGTGGTCGGCAGCCTGCTGTCGGCGCAAACCCAGGCCTACGATTACGGCCAGCACGCCAATACCACCCTGGAAAAGCTGATCAACGATTACCCCGGCCGGTATCGCGGCACGGCCAATTTCGCCGGCGCGGCAGATTGGATGCAAAGCCAGATGGGTTCGGCCTACAGCCTCAGTCGACAGAACTTCACCTGGAACAACGGCACTCGCGCTGCGCAAAACGTGGTGGCCTATGCTGCGGGCACTAAACCGCAATACGTGGTGATTGGCGCGCACTTCGACACCTACTTCGGCCGCCCGACCTTGCAAGGCCTGGACGATAACGGCTCCGGCGCCAGCGTGCTGACCGAAGTGGCGAAGAACCTCGGCGGCTTGCAGCTGGAAAACGGCCTGCAAGTGGTCGCCTTCGGCGCCGAAGAGGAAGGCCTGCGCGGCTCCAAAGCCTTTGTCGATTCACTCAGCGCCAGCCAACGCGCGAATATGCTGGCGATGATCAACCTCGACAGCCTGATCACCGGCGACATGATGTACGCCCACGCAGGCCAGAACAGCACCGCCAACCCCGCGCTGGCATCGCTGCGCGAACACACCTTCCAGATCGCCAGGGAATTGAACATCCCGTTGTTCACCAACCCCGGCCTGGACCCGCAATACCCCAAGGGCACCGGCTGCTGCAGTGATGGCGAGCCGTTCGAACCGCTGAAGATCCCGATTCTGTATATCGAAGCCACCAACTGGGAGCTGGGCGATCTGGACGGCTACACCCAGACCAACAACCCGAAAATACCCGGCGGCTCCACCTGGCACGACCCGGCAGAAGACAACAAAACCGTGCTGGCCAATGCCTTCGGCCAGGAACGCATCGACCAGCGCCTGCGCGATTACTCGCGCCTGCTCAGCCGCCTGGTGTTGGAACTGACCAACGCCGACCTGCTGGCCTCGACCGCCTCGGGTGGCGCCGTTGCGCGCAACATGCAGGACAACCTGCAACGCCAGCATCAGGCCATGGTGCGCCTGCATGATCGCCGTTGGTTGACCTTGCAAGCGGCCAGCCGCGAGGTCGGAAGCTTCGATGGCGAAATCGGCATGGACGGCGAATACACCCCGGACAGCGGCTTCGACAGCCCGCTCAACCGCGATGCCCGACGCCTGGGCGTACACGCCTTGGGCGACTATCAGCTCACCTCCAGCCTGAATATCGGCGCCAGCCTCAGCTACCTCAATGGTCGTGACAAGCTGCAGCAGCGCGGAAAACTCGACAGCGACACCTGGCAGGCCGCGGTCTATGCCTTGCTCAACGATGGCGGCCCAAGCTGGCTGGCGGGCGATTTGAGCATTGGCCATACGCGTTTTGAGGCCAAGCGCAACCTGCTGATCCAAGCCAATAGCGGCCCGGTGCTGCTCAATCAACAACTGAGCGGCAACACCGACGCACTGTCCCTAGGCGCACGCGTACTCGGCGGTTATGACTTCGACTTCGGCGCAATCAAAAGCGGGCCGTTTGCCGGCCTGGACTACAGCCATTCGCGTATCGACAAGTTCCACGAGAAACAGAACCTGCGCACCGCGCTGGAGTACGAAGAACAGTCTTTCGACTCCCTGGAAGCCAGCCTCGGCTGGCGCGTGCGCGGTGCCGTCGCCCTGCCCTATGGCCTGAGCCTGATGCCTTACGGCGACATCGCCTGGGTCAAGGAGCTGGCCGATGGCCGTCTCGATGACCTGCAATTGACCGCCCGCGCCGATGGCCAGGCGCGCACCGCCAAGCTGGGTTCAGTGGACAAAAGCTTTGGCCGCGCGCAAATCGGCAGCCAGCTGGCGATCACCCCGCAGCTGGGCGTTTACGCCGAGGTCAACAGCCGCCTTGGGCACGCCGAGGGCAGCCAGACCGGCTACTCCCTGGGCGTGCAATGGATGTTTTGATCAGGGCTTTTTGAACACGTAAAACAGGTTCGGCTCGCTGACCAGGTACAGCGAGCCCTCGTCATCCATGGCGATCCCTTCGGCCTGAGGCACGCGTTTTTTCAGGCCATGGCGCCCGTTGAGCAGGGAAAGACTGCTCAACGGGCGACCATCGATGTCCAGTTCCAACACCAGGAACGACTCATCCGACAGCGCCAGCAAATGCCCGCTGTGCTCGTCGTATTGCAGGCTCGACAGGTCGCGCACAAACAGCCCGGCATCGCGCTTGGGGTTGTTGATCACATGCACCGAGTAGGTTTTTTCCGGTTTGAAATGGGGAAACCCGTGCACCTCGTAAATCAGCATCGGGTCGCGCTCCTTGGCCACGAACAGGCGCTTGCCCACCGAGTCATAGGCCAGCCCTTCGAAACCCTTATTGCCGCCAAGGTGTACGCCCAGGGTCATCTGCTCCGCATCGGCGGCGTCGAGAAATTGGGTGTCGTCATTCACGTGCACCTTGATCAGCCGCTGCTGGGCTTCATCGCTGATCACATAAATGTTGTCACTGATGAACTCCACCGCCTCGGCATCGCCAAAGCCCACCAACGGGATACGCCGCAGGATCCTGCCGTCCAGGGACAACTCGATCAGCTCGGCGTTTTTATTGGTGACCGTAAACAGGCTTTTGCGTATCGGGTCGTACGTGAGGGCCGAGACATCATCGTCGAGCCCTTCGATGACCTTGGCTTCCAGGCTTACCCGGTAATCATTCAGGCCAATGGAGCGTTCATCGGCAGGATGGCGCCAGTGTTGAAGGTTGAACCAGACCCGCTCGAACAAGCGAAAGTTCTGCGCGACCGCCCCGGCAATCACCAGGGCGAGCAGCAACAGGATAAAAAACGCGGGTTTGGGGCAGGCGAGTCGACGCATCAGGCAAGCTCAAAGTCAAAAAGTGGCGAATAAGTATCACGCCCGTCTGAATTTAAACTTAAACGCAGTCGACTGTCTGGCGAATGCCGCTGATAGCGAAGTATCCGACGTAATCGTCGGCTATTTCTGCTTCTCGAAACGATAGAACAGGTTGGGTTCGCTGACCATGTACAAGGTGCCGGCTTCGTCCATGGTGACGCCTTCGGCACGCGGGATGGTGTGCTTGAGGCCATTGAAGCCGCCGAGCAGGGTCATGAAGCTGACTTGCTCGCCCTGCGCGTCCAGCTCCAGCAGCAGATGGGAATCGGCCGACAGCACCAGCAAATGCCCGGTGCGCGGGTCGACGGCCAGGGCTGAGAGGTTACGCATGTCCAGCTCGGTGCTGGCGATCTTCTGCTTATCGCCGGTCAGCGTGGCGCCATCGCTTTTCCAGGTGAACAACGCCGGTGGGCGCTCTTCCCCGAGCACGATCTGCTGGTTGCGCTTGTCCCAGGTCACACCTTCAAATGCCTTGTTCTGGTCCTTGGACGGGCCAAGGTCATAGTGCTTGAAGTCGGCATAGTTCAGTTGCTGGGTGCTGGCGTCGACGTTCACCACGCTCAAGGTGTGCATGCGCTCGTCGACAATGGCCATCAGGCCGTTTTGCATCACTGTCACGCCTTCCGGGTTGTTCCAGCCGTTGAGCGGCATCTTGCGCAACACATCGCCTTGCAGGTTCAGCTCAACCAGGAAAGGGTTTTTGCCCATCACGGAAAACAGGGTTTTGGTCTGCGGGTTGTAGGACAGGTCCGAAGCCTCGTCCTTTTCCATGCCGGGCAGCAATTTGCCATCGATCACCGCGTGGTAATCCGGCAGCCAGACGCTGGCCTGGCGTTCGGCCGGGGTTTCGAACCGCTCAGCGATCCACAGCACCCCACGGTCGTCCCAATGCATCGCCCAGGCAACGCCATACACGATGGCCCCGACCAGAAACAGCCAGGAATACCAGCGCAGGGCAAAACGTGAACGGGGCTTGGAAGTGAGGGTAGGCAGGGACACGGCCATTGAGCGCTTTTCCGCAGAGTCAGCTTTAGGTGATAGCACAGGATCAACAGGCCCGCGCGCAGGAGGCTGGGGATTATCCGGATGGCGTGTGAAAAAAATGCAAAACCAAGCGCGCGTAAACCAGTGTGGGAACTGATTTGTGTGGGAGCTGGCTTGCCTGCGATGCAGACGACTCGGTCTTTCATTTAGATCGAGGCGAGGCTATCGCAGGCAAGCCAGCTCCCACACGAGCCCGCCCCCACATTTTTGACCGTTTTGCCTGGTTCTTAGCGAACGACGCTTTCGAAACGGCTACCGCCACCCAATTCCAGCACCAGCTCATCGCCCACATTCAACGGGCCTACACCGGCTGGAGTGCCGGTGAGGATCACATCACCCGCCTGCAGCGAGAAGCAGCCGGCCATGTGCTGGATCATCGGGACGATCGGGTTGAGCATCTGCGAGCTGTTGCCGTCCTGGCGCACTTCGCCGTTGATGGTCAGGCGAATGCCGATGTCGGTCACGTCGGCAAAGGTGCTGCTGACCACAAAGGGGGCAATCACGGCGGCGCCGTCAAAAGACTTGGCGATTTCCCACGGCAAGCCCTTGGCTTTCAGCTCGGCTTGCTTATCGCGCAGGGTCAAATCTAGGGCCGGAGCGAAGCCGGAGATGGCATCCAGCACTTCTTCACGGCTGGGCTTGGTCGACAACGGTTTGCCGATCAACACCGCAATTTCCGCTTCGTAGTGCACCGAACCGCGCTCGGTCGGAATGGCGAAACCGCCTTCCAGCGCGACCACGCAACTGCCCGGCTTGATGAACAGCAACGGTTCGGTCGGCACCGGGTTGTCCAGTTCCTTGGCGTGTTCGGCGTAGTTACGCCCGATGCACACCACTTTGCCCAGGGGAAAGTGGATGTTGGTGCCGTCGACATACTTGTGCTGGTAGCTCATGAAACGACTCCTTCAGGGCGGTTAAACAGCGAAGATCTTGCCAGGGTTCATGATCCCATTCGGGTCGAACACCGCTTTCACTGCTTTCATGTATTCGATTTCAACCGGGGAACGGCTGTAGGTCAGGTAATCGCGCTTGGTCATGCCCACGCCGTGTTCGGCAGAGATTGAGCCGTTGTACTTCTGGACGGTCTCGAACACCCACTTGTTCACGGTGGCGCACTTGGCGAAGAACTCATCCTTGCTCAGGTTTTCTGGCTTGAGGATGTTCAGGTGCAGGTTGCCGTCGCCGATGTGGCCGAACCAGACGATTTCGAAGTCCGGGTAGTGTTCGCCGACGATCGCATCAATTTCCTTCAAGAACGCTGGCACTTTGGAGACAGTTACCGAAATGTCGTTCTTGTACGGCGTCCAGTGGGAAATGGTCTCGGAGATGTACTCGCGCAGTTTCCACAGGTTGTGCAGCTGGGTTTCGCTCTGGCTCATCACGCCGTCCAGCACCCAGCCCTGCTCTACGCAGTGCTCGAAGGTTTCCAGGGCGTGGTTGGCAACTTCTTCGGTGGTGGCTTCGAATTCCAGCAGCGCGTAGAACGGGCACTCGGTTTCAAAGGGAGCTGGCACATCGCCACGGCCCATGACCTTGGCCAGGGCTTTGTCGGAGAAAAATTCGAAGGCGGTCAGGTCCAGCTTGCTCTGGAACGCGTGCAATACCGGCATGATCGAATCGAAATCGGTGGTACCGAGCACCATCGCGGTGAGATTTTTCGGCGCACGGTCCAGGCGCATGGTGGCTTCGACCACAAAGCCCAACGTCCCTTCGGCACCGATAAACAGCTGGCGCATGTCGTAGCCGGTGGCGTTCTTGATCAGGTCGCGGTTCAGTTCCAGCACGTCACCCTTGCCGGTGACGACTTTCATGCCGGCCACCCAGTTGCGGGTCATGCCGTAGCGAATCACCTTGATCCCGCCGGCATTGGTGCCGATGTTGCCGCCGATCTGGCTCGAACCCGACGAAGCGAAGTCCACCGGGTAGTACAGGCCTTTTTCTTCGGCGACGTTCTGCAATTGCTTGGTGACCACACCCGGCTGGCACACGGCGGTGCGGTCGGTGAGGTTCACATCGAGAATCTGGTTCATATAGTCAAACGAGACGACCACTTCGCCATTGGCCGCCACCGCAGCGGCCGACAAACCGGTACGACCACCCGATGGCACCAGCGCCACCTTGTGTTCATTGGCCCAACGGACGATGGCTTGGACCTGCTCGATGGTCTTGGGAAAGACGATAGCGGTCGGCGCGGGGGCGAAATGCTTGGTCCAATCCTTGCCGTAAGCCTCCAGGGAGTCTGCATCGGTCAGCACTTTGCCAGGCTCAACCAGGGTCTTCAGCTCATCAATCAGGGCAGGATGGGTCATCGACGGAACTCTCGAACAATTCATGGTCATCCTGAGAACGCTTCACGTCGCAGGAATGGGTGTTTAGCGGGGCACGTATGCTAGCATACCGCCCCCGCAGGACAGAGCCCAAGGGCGTTCTGCGGTGACGGCTTTCCTGCCGTCCGGGTCAGCTCTTGTGCACTGATTCAAGGCACTAACTGCTCGATTCCCTGCCATTTTTCTCCGGGATACAGGTTTACGCAGATGAGCAAGACTTCTCTCGATAAGAGCAAGATCAAGTTCCTTCTTCTGGAAGGCGTCCACCCATCGGCTGTCGACGTACTGAAAGCCGCTGGGTACTCCAGCATTGAGTACATCACCAGTTCTCTGCCGGAAGCCCAGTTAAAGGAAAAGATCGCCGACGCGCACTTTATCGGCATTCGCTCCCGCACTCAGCTGACCGAAGAGATCTTCGACCACGCCAAGAAACTCGTGGCTGTCGGCTGTTTCTGCATCGGCACCAACCAGGTCGACCTTAACGCTGCGCGCGAGCGCGGTATCGCGGTGTTTAACGCACCGTACTCCAACACCCGTTCCGTTGCTGAGCTGGTGCTGGCCGAGGCGATCCTGTTGCTGCGCGGCATTCCTGAGAAAAACGCTTCCTGCCACCGTGGCGGCTGGATCAAAAGCGCGGCCAACTCCTTCGAAATCCGTGGCAAAAAGCTGGGTATCGTCGGTTACGGCTCGATCGGCACGCAGTTGTCGGTGCTGGCCGAAGGCTTAGGGATGCAGGTGTTCTTCTACGACACCCTGACCAAGCTGCCATTGGGCAACGCCACCCAAGTGGCGAGCCTGACCGAGCTGCTGGGCATGTCCGACATCGTCACCCTGCACGTACCGGAAACCGCTGAAACCCAGTGGATGATCGGCGAGAAGGAAATCCGCGCCATCAAGAAGGGCGGCATCCTGATCAACGCGGCACGCGGCACCGTGGTTAAGCTGGACGCCCTGGCCGACGCGATCAAGGACAAGCACCTGATCGGCGCCGCTATCGACGTGTTCCCGGTAGAGCCACGCTCTAACGACGACATCTTCGAAAGCCCGCTGCGTGGCCTGGACAACGTGATCCTGACTCCGCACATCGGCGGCTCCACCGCTGAAGCTCAGGCCAACATCGGCCTGGAAGTGTCGGAAAAGCTGGTCAAGTACAGCGACAACGGTACCTCGGTGTCTTCGGTCAACTTCCCCGAAGTGGCGCTGCCGGCTCACCCTGGCAAGCACCGTCTGCTGCACATCCACCAGAACATCCCTGGCGTGATGATGGAGATCAACAAGGTCTTCGCAGAAAACGGCATCAACATCTCCGGTCAGTTCCTGCAGACCAACGAGAAGGTTGGCTACGTGGTGATCGACGTCGACGCCGAGTACTCGGACCTGGCGCAAGAGAAGCTGCAGCACATCAACGGCACCATTCGTAGCCGCGTGTTGTTCTAACGCTTTGAACGCTGCACAAAAAAGGGAGCCTTCGGGGCTCCCTTTTTTTGTCTGAACAAATCTTACTTGACGTTAACCGTGATGACTTTCGAGGCTACAGTCGGGTTGAACTGCATGTGCAGTTTGTCGCCAGCTACCAGTTGCAAGGTGTGCTTGCCTGGGGTGAGGGTCAACTCGGTCTCGGTCTGGGCCTTGCCGTAGTGGATCACGGTGTCGGTGGCCGGGATCGGCACGCTGGCGTCCGGCAGTTCTTTCTGGTCGATCAGCAGGTGGTGGTGGCCGGTGCCTGGGTCCTGGCTGGTCGCTGGCGCCAGTTTCAGGCCTTCCATACCGAACTTCACAGTGAAGGTTTTATCGACGGTGGCGCCGTCTTTTGGCGACACGATAAAGACTTTGGCGCCTTCCGGTGGTGCGCTGCGCGGGATACCGTCAGCGGCTGTGGCCAACATCGAAGCACCCAGCAAGAGGCTGGCCAGGGTTGCACGGGACAAAAGGGCTTTCATTCGCTTCTCCAGTTTTACGGTGAAATCTGTAGGGTTATGACAACTTCGCGACAAATTGCTGTCCAAGGCACTCAACACCATAGCAAGCGATGCTCAATGGCGCCTCGCACGCACAAATTCTTTAGGAGCGACCATGCGCTTTGTGCCTGGCCTTGTACTTTTACTGCCCCTGTTGAGCCCACTGGCTCACGCCGAACTGATCGATGACGTGTTTGATCGCGGCGAACTGCGCATCGCCCTGGAGGCCAACACCCCGCCGTACAACTTCAAGGACGGTGACAAGCTAACCGGTTTTGAAGTGGAGCTGGGTGAACAATTAGCCAAGGAAATGGAGGTTCGCCCCTCGTTCATCACTGTCGATGACGCCGACCTGTTGTCGGGTGTGGAAAGCGGCAAGTTCGACGTGGCCATCAACCATATTGCTATGACTGCCGCGCTGCAGGATCGGTTCGATTTCAGTGAGGCCTATAAGCAAACACCTGAGCTGGCCATTCCATTCCAAAAAGGCAACCCGGCATTCAAAAGCAGCCTGGACAATGCATTACAGCGGGTGAAGGCCGATGGTCGCTTGAAGGCGCTGACGCAGAAGTGGTTTGCACCTGAGTGAAACACAGTCGATGTGGGAGCTGGCTTGTGTGGGAGCTGGCTTGCCTGCGATGGCGGCATGCCAGTCGACACCGCTATCGCAGGCAAGCCAGCTCCCACATTTGATCTGGGTTGAACCTCAAAGTTGTGCCAGGGCAATTGCCGCCTCAGGCAACTCCAGCTCACTGAACACCCGCACGCCATGGCGCTTGAGCAGCGCCGCCGTCACGCCCTCGCCGCTGACCTTCACGCCGCTGAAGGTGCCGTCATAGGTCAGCAGATTGCCGCAGGACGGGCTATTGGCCTTGAGAATCGCGATGCGGATGTTATGCCGCTGCGCCAACGCCAGTGCCTGGCGGGCGCCGTCGAGGAAGGCGGCACTGAAGTCTTCGCCCTCGGCCGTCAGCACTTGCGCACGCCCTTCCCACACATCAATGCCCTGCCCGCCCGGGATCTCGGCGGAGGGACGCGGTGTCGGCAAACCGCCTGATACTTCCGGGCAAATCGCAACCACCCGGCCTTCGGCCTGCCAGGCCGCCAATTGATCGAAGGGGCCGCTGGCGCCACCGTCATAGCGCACCTTGTGCCCGAGCAGGCAGCGGCTGATCAGAATCTTTTGCATGGTTAAAACGGCTCGTTACCGCGTCGGCGAAACCAGCCGGTCAGGGACAGGCGTTCGCGCGTGGCGGGCAGGACTTCGTGGGGCACCTCCCCGGACAGGAACACCACCAGGCTACCGCCGGTGGGCACCACATCGTATTCCACGCCGCCCTTGAGGTACATGCGCAACTGGCCGCCATGCTCAGGTAACCAGGCGTCATTCAAATAGACCACTGCCGAGACCATGCGCCGGTCATCGTCGCGAAAACGGTCCAGGTGCTTGAGGTAAAACGCCCCTGGCGGGTACATCGCGAAGTGGCTTTCGAAATCTTCCAGGCCCAGGAACAGGCTGCGGTTCATGGCCAGGCGCAGGCTGTCCATCACGCTCATGTAGCTCTCGCAGACAGCGGCGTCGCCCTCCTCCAGCCACTGGATATGGTCGCCGCGAATACCCTCGCGTATCTCCTGCGCCGGGCCGCGTCCTACAGCCGCCGGGGCCAATTCACCCTCAGCCGCACGTTTACGGCACTCAGCCGCCAACTCCAGGGTCAGAGCCTGGGGCAGGAAGCCGTTCTGCTGCGACCAACCTTTTTCGGCCAGGTCGTCGACAATGCGTTGCAGCAGCGGATGATCGAGGGGTATTTGCATGGCGCGCATAGTATCCATACGCCTATGAATCCGACAGAGCCGCCGAGCGTCTGAACACACTTTAGTCAGGTGACTGATAGGATTTCTCGACAAATCCTACGCCCGACACGGACAATAGTGGCCGACTGACAGGAGTCCCTATGCGTCGTTTGTTTTTTTCCTTGCTGATGTTCTGCGTTTTGCCCGCCTGGGCAGACGGCCATGACCAGTTGTACAAGGTCGCCGGCTGGGCCGAACAACGTGCGCATTTTAATGACGCCCTGAGTGCCGCACAGCAACGCTATCGCAATAGCCTGCCGCCGGCGGTGTACCAGGCGCTGGTGGATAACAGCAATAAACGCTTCGCCGCCCAGGCCGTGGACCAGCGGGCCGAGGCGCAATTGCGCAAAAACCTGGCGGACCCGAAACCTGCCCTGGCGTTTTTCCAGTCGCCGTTGGGTCGCAAAATCGTTGCAGCTGAATTGCTGGCCACGCGCCGCGACCAGTTGGCAAAAAATGCCAAGGGCCTGCCGCACATCGAAGCCGACGCCACCCGCAGCCTGATCATCGGCCACCTGGCCCAGGCGCTGCCGGCCCGTGAAGCCGGCGCAGAAGTCAGCCTGGCGATTGCCGGCGTAGCAGCCGACAGTTTGAGCCAGATGATTCCCGGCCTGTTGGGCGGCGGTCAGGCGCAAGGCATGTTGAACGGCCAACGTGAGCGGCTGATGCAGCAGATCGGCAATGACTTGAACAACACGCTGTTGTACGTCTATCGAGATTTGTCCGACCCGGAACTGGAAGAATTCGCCACGTTTGCGGAGTCACCTGAAGGTCGGGCGTATTACAAGGCGGCGCTGGCCGCGATTCGCGCCGGACTTGCAGTAGGTCAAAGCACTTCCAGCCTGACGCAATAAGTAATGTGGAAACAGGCTTGTGTGGGAGCTGGCTTGCCTGCGATGGCATCAACCCGGTGTGCCTGATACAGCTAGGTGTCTGCATCGCAGCGATGCGGCGACCCGACAAGCCAGCTCCCACATTTGAACGGTGTTACTTCAGATGATCCGTCAGGAATTTGAAGTACTCTTCGCGAATCTCGGGAATCTCATTGGCCAAGTGATGCCGACCACGCGGCAGCATCAGCACCTGCGGCTGGTCGAACTTGCTCCGCAGCACCTGCAAGTTGTGCTGCCAGTCCACCGTCATATCTTCCTCTCCCTGCACGATCACCGGCCGCCGTGGGCTTTGCGGCGCAGCTTCGATGCGTTTGATCCAACGCGCCAGCGCGCCCACCCACGCGGTCGGCAGTTGGCGCGGCTGCAACGGGTCGGCTTCCAGAAAGGGTTTGAATTCAGGATCGTGGGTGTTCTCGCTGAACCGCCGCGCAATGCCGTTGACGAACGGGCGCAGCAGGTAATAGCTGACCTGCGACCAACCCCATGCACGCGGCCGTACCAGGGGCGAGAGCAGGAAGGTCTTGCCCTGGGCCGGGCTGTCGGCGCCGTGGTTGAGCAAATGGTCCACCACCACCGCGCCGCCGGTGCTTTGCCCGAACAGGTGCCACGGTTGCGGCAGTTGCAAGCTGTGGGCCTGCGCAAACAGCGCCTGCACCACGTCCTGGTACACCGCAAAATCGTCAATGCTGGCGCGCTCGCCACTGGAAAGACCGTGGCCCGGCAAGTCGCAGGCGATCACCACAAAACCTTGATCCAGCGCCCAGTCCACCACATGCCGGTACAGGCCCATATGGTCGTAGAAGCCGTGGTACATGAACATTGTCGCCACCGGCGCAGACGGCCACCACACCTGCGCTACCACCTGGAAGCCATCCACTTCAAAACGGCCCAAACGGCTCACGACGGGTACTTTGCGCGCCGCCAGGTCCAGCCCATAGAAACGCTGGTAGACCCGCGCCTCGGCGCTGAGCGGTTGCGCATCCACCAGTGGCCGCAAGCTCTCGCGCAGATGATCGGGGTCAAAACTCACAGGCATAAAGGCTTCCAGACTGACGGTGAAGATGAATATCGAGCTGCGATATTCATCTGTCAGGGCAAGCATGGCAAGCTACGCGACCTTCGAGGATAGTTCCGAATGCGACAACCCTACCGCTCCGCCTTGTTTGCCGGCCTGCTGTTGGTCATCTGCGCCGGCGTGCTGTGGGCGGCTTATGACTGGTTCCAGGGCCGCTATTTGCGCGCATTCAGCGAACACACCGCGGTGTTTTCCGGTGATGCCCTGCGCCTGCCCGCCGAACTGGCAGGCCCAGGCCCGATTCGCCTGGTGCACTTCTGGGACCCGGCCTGCCCCTGCAACGTCGGCAACCAGCAGCACCTGGGCGAACTGATCGAGCAATACGCGCCCCAGGGCGTCGAGTTCTATGCACTGCAAAAGGCCGGCAGCCACGGCCAACTGCCCGACAATTTGCGCAAAATGAAACCGCTCAATGCCCTGCTCGGCGCCGACCAAGTGCCGGCGACTCCGGCCGTAGGCATTTGGGATCGCAGCGGCAAACTCGCGTACTTCGGGCCGTACAGCGAAGGGCTGACGTGCAATTCGAGCAACAGCTTTATCGAGCCTATCCTCAAAGCCCTGGAGGCCGGGCGCGAAGTCGATGCCACCCACACCCTGGCGGTGGGCTGCTATTGCCAGTGGAGCAAGGCGTCAAACTGAACGCCGGCTGTTCGACCGGCAAACTCCAGTCACCCCGCCGGCAGGCTCCTGTATTGTAAGCGTCCAGTGACATTGCAAGCAGACGCGAGACTCCATGAGCCAGTTAACCATCATCCTCTGGATGCTCAACGTTATCGTCGATACGTCCGGCCAACTGGCGTTCAAAGCCGCCGCCTCGGCCAGCGCCGAGCATGACGGCCTCGCCCACTGGAAACACATGCTCAAGCGCCCGTGGATCTGGCTGGGGGTGATCTGCTATGTCTTCGAATTCGTGTTGTGGCTGGCGTTCCTGACGCTGGTACCGTTGTCGGTCGGCGTGATGCTGGGTTCGATCAACATCGTGGTGATCATGATTGCCGGGCGTTTCCTGTTCAAGGAAAGCCTGAGCAAATGGCGGTTGATCGGCATCATGCTGATCGCCTGTGGCGTGACCGTCGTAGGGTTTGAATGATGAAACGTTTTTATATCCTGGGTTTTCTCGCGCTGATCATTTTCGACACCTTGGCGCAGGTCAGTTTCAAATTTGCCTCGGTGCATGCCGAACCGTTGACCATGGACGTCGCGTGGCTGGCCCGGGTGTTTGGCGCACCGTGGATCTACGGCGCCTTTGTCGGCTATATCGGCGCGTTTTTTACCTGGATGACCTTGCTCAAATACGCGCCGGTAGGCCCGGCATTTGCCGCCTCGCACCTGGAGCTGATCAGCGTGACGCTGATCTCGGTCTGGCTGTTCGATGACACCCTGACCTGGCCGAAAATCATCGGCGGCGCACTGATCATCGCGGGCATCCTGTGCCTGGCGCGCAGTGAAGACAAAGAGAGCAAAACCGTCGAGGCCGAACCTTCGCAGCCACTGGTGTCATGAACAAAGAAATCCCGCCCACCGCCGGCCTGCCCTTGCGCGGGCGGGACTTGCTCAGTTTATCGGGCGACCTCGCCCAGTCGCTGGCCCGCCAGTTTTCGATTCCACTGCCTGCACTGCCCTGCTCCGGCACCGCCGCGCTGATCATCGCCCTGCGCGTGTTGCAGCAGCGCATGCCCGGCCGCACCCGGCTGATTGTGCCGGCGTACACCTGCCCGCTGGTGGCATTGGCCGCGCATTACTGCCCGCCGTTGCGGGTGGTGCCCTGTGATTTGCAGCCCGGCAGCATTGACCTCGACGAGCAACACCTCAAGCAGCTGTGCGACGACAGTACCCTGGCCGTGGTGGTCACCCACCTGGCCGGGCGCGTGGCGGATGTGGACGCCGCCAAGCGTATTGCCGAATCAGTCGGTGCCGCCGTCATCGAAGACGCCGCACAAGCCCTCGGCGCCCTCGACGATGGCCGCAGCGTCGGGCTCAAAGGCGATGTGGGGTTTTTCAGCCTGGCGCTGGGCAAAGGCCTGACCACAGCCGAAGGCGGCGTGCTGTTCAGCCGCGACCCGGTGCTGCATCAGGCATTGCACCGCCAGTGCACGCAAGACCTGCCCTTGAGCCTGCGCTGGGAGCTGCAACGCAGTGCCGAACTCTGGGGTTACGCGCTGCTTTACCAACCGCGCGGCTTGCACTACGTGTATGGCAACGCCTTGCGCACGGCGCTGGCACAGGGTGATGAAGTGGCCGCCGTGGGTGATGATTTTTCGGTCAACGATATCCCGCTGCACCGCCTCGGCGGTTATCGGCAGAAGGTCGGTGCTGCCGCACTGGCGCGCTTGCCTGACTACTTGCAACAAGGCCGTACCCGCGCCTTACGCCGGGCGGCGCGCTTGAATGACTTACCCGGCGTCGCGGTGATCATGGACCGGCTGGGGCAGCAAGGCACCTGGCCGTTTTTGATGGTGCTGATGCCGACCGCGCAGGCGCGTGATGCCGCCATGGCGCAACTGTGGACATCCGGGCTCGGCGTGACCCGCCTGTTTATCCACACCTTGCCGGACTACCCCGCCGTCGCCCCTTTGCTGCAACCGGGCGGCGACATTAGCCAGGCCCAGGCGTTTGCCAGCCGCACACTGTCGATCAGCAACAGCCATTGGCTGACGGACGAACACTTCGAACGCGTATTCGCCCAGCTAAAAGCTATTGTCGCCACCCCTGATTGATACGCGCCACCAACCGGCCATTCAGCTCGTTCTGCTGTGCTTGCCAGATCTGCACCTGCGCCGGCGGCAGTTCTTCCTGGCCATCGGAGGCACTCAACCAGCGTTTGAACTTGCTCTCATAGTGGTAAGCCGACACATCGCCGGTGATGTCCGCTCCGATGATCCGGCCCTGGCAAGCGTCGATCAGATCGTTCAAATGCTGCTCCAGAAACTCGCCCTGGTCCCAATTGGTGTTGACCACTTCGGGGCTCAGCACGTCTTTGTCGATGGACAGGTAAACCGGCAGTGACGGGTCAAACTGCGCGAGAAATGCACGCATCAGCTCATCGGCGTTGCCGAACGCACGGTTGCTGCGCCCGGCGCCGATCCAGTTCATCCAGCGCGTGTCGACGTTGACGTTCCAGTAAGTCAGCTTGCGCTTGAGCAGCGGCGACCAGTGATTCTCCCAGGCATGGCCCAGGCCGATATCCTGGGAACCGATGCCCAACACATGCACATGCTCGACCTGCGGCAAACGGCTGGCCCAGTAAACCCATGAGCCACAATGGATGCCGAACGGGTAGCGCATGTTGTCAGGGTGGTTGTCGCAAATGATCAGTTGGAATTTCTGCTGCGTCGGCAGGCGGTTCAGCAACAGCTGGCTGAGGTGGTGATAATCGCCGCTGCCGGTGAACACACAGCCGTAATCGCTGGGCATCTGCGCGTGCAGAGCGGCTTCCAGCTCCTTGAACTGCGCCCAGCGGCAACCGAAGCGGATTTTTTCCTGCCAGGCCTGCATGGGCAAGGTGATCGCGCCGGGAATATCACTCACGGCACTGTCGAAATCGAGGATCAGCGGCGCGCGGTCCTGGCTCATTCGGGTTTCTCCTGCTGCCACTGCGCATCGCTTTCAAAGTGATGACGGAAACGGTTGCCGAGCTTGCGCAGCAGCGGGTTGCGGATCCAGACCAGATGACGGGTGAAGGTAAAGTCGGCGCCGAGGCTGGCCTTGACCTGCGGGTCGGTCCAACCCGCCACATAAAATTTCAGCCCATTGGCCACGGCGTATTCCAGGTTCACAAACCAGCTGACGAAGTACAGGTTGAATTCCAACGCTTGTGGGTAGTTGAGCCCGATGTACTTGTCGAGCAGCTTGTCGCCCTCTACGTAGCACAGGTTGTAGCCGATCAGTTCGTCGCAGTGCCAGTAGCAGAACACCCGCCCGTTGCTGGCGGCGTCCTGCAACAAGCTGCGGAAAAACGCCGGGGTCAGCAGGTCAAAGTGAATCTCGCTCTGGTCGTACACCGCCTTGTACAGGCCGTACAACTGCGCAAGCCACGCCTCATCGTTGAAGCGCGCATCGCCAGTGTCCAGGACTTCCACCCGCAACGCCTCGCGGCTGCGCAGTTTGCGTCGGATATTGCGTCGACGGCTGTGGGACAAACGCGCCAGGTACTCGTCGATGGTGCTGAAGTTGATCGGCACATAGGCCAGCGCCTGGCCTTCGAGGCAGATAAAGCCGCGCCGGGTACAGTCCTCGATCAAGGCTTGGGCGTAGCGGTTGTCTGCATCGCTGAGCAGCGGCGAGTCACAGGGCAGATCTTTGACGACTGTGAGTTTGCGCTGCGGCGCGCACTCTTCTTGCAGCCACTGCGCGAGGTCCTCGGGTGGCACGTTGCGGGGCAATGGCGAATATTCGCTGACCGTGGTGCCGACAAAGCAGCTGTCGATGCGCAGCCACGCATTCCAAAGACCAAACCCGGGCCAACCGCGCACACGGTTCACGAACTCGTCTTCAGCCGTCGTCAGCAGGTCAAATGGCGTGAAGAAGTACGGCAGGCCCTGGGCGGACAGCCGGGCGTCAAAGCCCTGTGGCGGGTGCTGCAAAAACCGGCCGATCAACGAGGGCGCTTCCAGGCAGCACGCGTAGGCAACCTCGGGGCGGCTGGAGTCTGGGGTAGGTTGCGTGGCGCAAGTCATGGAAAAAAGCTCAAAGATGACCGGCGCAATAGTAGCGTACTCGACACATTCGGCACTTGAACCTCGGCTGTCGCTGCGGCATATCAGCATTTCCCGCAGTTCTCGCCAAACCGATTAGACTCCGTTGACCTTCAAGGTGACTGACTCAAGGACCGTCCATGAAACGCAGCCTGACCGTGCTCGCTATCCTGATTGCCGCCCTCTTGGCCGGCGCTGGCTGGTATGTGTACAGCAAGCAACCGACCCGCCAGGGCACCGAGACACTGGCCAACCTGCAAGGCGCCGTCACGGTGCGTTATGACGACCGTGGCGTGCCGCACATTCGCGCCGAGAACGAGACCGACCTGTACCGCGCCCTGGGCTATGTGCATGCCCAGGACCGGCTGTTCCAGATGGAAATCATGCGGCGCCTGGCCCGTGGCGAGCTGGCCGAGGTGCTGGGGCCGAAGGTGCTGGAGACCGACAAGCTGTTTCGCAGCCTGCGCATTCGCGAGCGCGCCTTGAGTTACGTCGAGCACATGGACCACGACTCGGCAGCCTGGAAGGCCTTGCAAGCCTACCTGGATGGCATCAACCAATATCAGGACAGCCACGCCAGCCCCGTGGAGTTTGACGTGCTGGGCATTCCTAAACGACGGTTTACCGCCGAAGACACCATCAGTGTTGCCGGGTATATGGCCTACAGCTTTGCTGCCGCGTTTCGTACCGAGCCGCTGCTGACTTACGTGCGCGACCAGCTCGGCAGCGACTACCTGAAAGTCTTCGACCTCGACTGGCAACCCAAGGGCGCCCTCAACCTGGCCGCCAGTGACTGGAAATCCCTCGGCGCCCTTGCCACCTTGAGCGACAAGGCCCTGGCCGACAACGGTTTGCCGCAGTTCGAAGGCAGCAACGCCTGGGCCATCAGCGGCAGCCGCACCAAAAGCGGCAAACCGTTGCTGGCCGGTGACCCGCATATCCGTTTCTCGGTGCCGTCGGTGTGGTACGAGGCGCAATTGTCGGCGCCGGGTTTTGAGCTGTACGGCTATCACAACGCACTGGTGCCGGTGGCGTTTTTGGGACACAACCTGGATTTCGGCTGGAGCCTGACCATGTTCCAGAACGATGACCTCGACCTGATCGCCGAAAAGGTCAACCCGGACAACCCCAACCAGGTCTGGTACCACGGCCAATGGGTCAACATGACCAGCAGCGAACAGCAGATTGCGGTCAAGGGCCAGGCGCCGGTGACGCTCACCCTGCGTCAGTCGCCCCACGGCCCGATCATCAATGACGCGCTGGGCGAGAATGCCGGCAGCACGCCGATTGCCATGTGGTGGGCGTTCCTCGACACCGAAAACCCGATCCTCGAAGGTTTCTACGAACTCAACCGCGCCGACACCCTGGCCAAAGTGCGCGCCGCCGCTGCCAAGGTTTCAGCGCCGGGCCTGAATATCGTGTGGGCGAATGCCAAGGGCGATATCGGCTGGTGGGCGGCGGCGCAGTTGCCAATCCGCCCGGCCGGCGTGAACCCGGCATTCATTCTCGACGGCAGCACCGCCCAAGCCGACAAGCTGGGCTTCTACCCGTTCAGCGCCAACCCACAGGAAGAAAACCCGGCCCGTGGCTATGTGGTGTCGGCCAACGCCCAGCCGGCCTCGCCCACTGGCATGGAGATTCCTGGTTACTACAACCTCGCCGACCGCGGCCAGCAGTTGAACACGCAGTTGAGCGACAAAAGCGTGAAGTGGGACGTGAACAACAGCCAGGCCTTGCAATTGGGCACCACCACCGCCTACGGCCCACGCTTATTGGCGCCGCTGTTGCCGGTGCTGCGTGAAGTGGTCAAGGACCCGGCACAGTTGAAACTGGTGGAGCAGCTTGCAAGCTGGAAAGGCGACTACCCGCTGGACTCCACCAGCGCCACGCTGTTCAACCAGTTTCTGTTCAACCTCACCGACGCGGCCTTCCACCCGAAACTGGGCGATGCGATGTTCAAAACCCTGATCACCACGCGGGTGATCGACGCCGCACTGCCACGCCTGGCCGCCTCGGCGGACTCGCCATGGTGGAACGGCAAGCGCGCGGACACGGTAAAACTCGCCTGGGACAACAGCCTCGCGCACCTCAAGGCCACCTTTGGCGATGACCCGTCGCAATGGCAGTGGGGCAAGGCCCATACCCTGACCCATGGGCATCCGTTGGGCATGCAGAAGCCACTGGACAAGATTTTCAACGTCGGCCCATTCCCGGCGCCCGGCACCCACGAAGTGCCGAATAACCAATCGGCCATGATCGGCCCTGCGCCGTGGCCCGTGACCTATGGCCCGTCGACCCGGCGCCTGATCGACTTTGCCGACCCGGCCCATGCATTGACCATCAACCCCGTGGGGCAAAGCGGGGTGCCGTTTGACTCGCACTATGGCGACCAGGCGGAAACCTATATCGAGGGTGGGTACGAGCAGGCGCATTTCAGTGAGGAAGAGGTGACGGCGAATACCCGTGGCACGCTGAAGCTGTTGCCTGCCCGGTAACAGCCTGTAAACCCGATCAATGTGGGAGCTGGCTTGTGTGGGAGCTGGCTTGCCTGCGATAGCATCAACTCGGTCCATCAGGCAGACCGAGTTGATGCTATCGCAGTTAGTCTGTGTTCGCCCGCATCCGCCCCGGCGCCTCGCCATAGGTTTCCTTGAACTTCTTGCTGAACGCCGCCTGGGACTGGTAACCCACCTGCGCCGCGATATCCAGCAGGCTCAGGCGCGATTGGCGCAGCAGGTTGAATGCCAGCTCCATGCGCAGCTGCGTCAGCAGCACCCACGGCGACACGCCCGCGACTTTCACAAACGCCCGCATGAAGGTGGCCCGCGACATGGTGGCGGCCGCCGCCAGGCTGTCGATGGTCCACTCATGGCCGGGCTCGGCCAGCATCGCCTGCCAGGCTTTGCTCAGGCGCTTGTCGGCGAGCAAAGCGAAGGTGCCCGCCACCGGCGCCTGGCGGGTCAGCCAGGTGCGCAGGATCAGAGTGAACAAGGCCGACGACAGCGCGTCGATAAACGAGCGTGCGCCCAGTTGCTGGCCGTCCGCTTCGCTGCGCAGTAAAGCAATCAACGCGGCCAACTGCCCATCGCCCTGCCACTCACGGCTCGATACCACCAAAAATTCCGGCAACGCACCAAGCAACAACGATTGGCGGTTGTAGTGAAAGTTGCCGCAGAGCATGTCCACTTCCGGCCGTTCGCCACCCAGGCGATACACCGGCAGTACACCGCCTTCGATCAGGGTGGGCTGCACCGGCCGAATCCGCTCACCCTGGCTGCGCAGCAAATGGGTTGCGCCACCGGGCATCAACAGGATGTCGCCCTCCTCCAGCGTCACCTGCTGGCCGCCCGACAACTCGGCGTGGCAGGTGCCCGCCAGCACAATGTGATACGGCGCCACGCCCAGCGGCTCAGGCTCGTGGTCCATGGCCCACGCGCCCTGGAACTGGCAGCGCAGATCCAGACTGCCGCGCAGGTTGGCCAACGCAATCAGGGTGTCGATAGAGTTCATTTGCGAGCATCGGTCAAAAAGGTGAGTGGATCGAACAAAAGCGCCAAACCTGAACCGCGCAGACTGGCTTCACACCCAACCCGTTCAGGAGTTACCGCAATGTTCAATAACTGGTCCAACTTGCTTGCTAACGTAAACAAAACCTTTGGCGCGCTGGGCAAGAGCAACCCGAAGATGGTCAAAGCCTACATGGCGCTGGGCGAGGCTGCCGAGGAAAACCAAGTACTCGACGCCAAGACCCGTGAGCTGATTTCCATCGCCGTGGCCATCACCACGCGCTGCGACGGCTGTATCGCCGCGCATGCCGACGCGGCGATCAAGGCCGGCGCGACCCGAGAAGAAGTTGCCGCCACCCTGGCCACCGCCATCTCGCTGAATGCCGGTGCTGCGTACATCTATTCGCTGCGCGCGCTGGAAGCCTACGACACGCTCACACCGGCGCCGCAAAGTTAAGCCGGAACTGTTGCGGCGTCACGCCCAGCCGGCGGTTGAACACACTGCGCATGTGCTGGGCGTCACGGAAACCGCATTGATAGGCCACAGTCTTGAGCGGTGCGGGGCTGCTTTCGAGCATCACCCGCGCCGCGTCCACTCGCGCCCGCTCGACAAACTCGGCAGGCGTTATGCGCGCCTCACGAGCAAACACCCGAGAGAAATTACGCGCACTCATGTTGGCCGCCTTGGCCAGATCGGCAATGGTCAAATCCCCGGTCAAGTTCGCCAGCACGTACAACTGCACCAACGCCACCGCCGAAGTGCTTTCGGCGTGGGGCGTGAGGAACGGGCTGAACTGCGACTGCCCGCCCGAGCGCTGGGTGAACACCACCAGTCGCTTGGCCACGCTCAGCGCAACTTCCGGGCCGTGATCCTGGGCCAGCAGGTACAGCGACAGGTCGATGCCAGCCGTGACGCCCGCCGAGGTGTAGAGATTACCGTCCTGCACGTAGAGACGGTCGGCATCCACCTGGGCCGAGGGGCACAGGCGTGCCAGGTCGGCGGCATCGTTCCAATGGGTGGTGACGGTTTTGCCATCGAGCAACCCGGCGCGCGCCAGCATGAAGGCGCCATTGCAGATCGAGCCAAAGCGCTGTGCGCGGGCGGCGGCACCGCGCAGCCAATCGTCAAACTGGGCGCCGAAATCCTCGAAGGGCAGCTGAGGGCCACCAGCGACCAGCAGCAAGTCGTAGGCTTGCAGAGCTTCGGGGTAATGCCGATGGGCCTGCAATGAAAGGCCGTTAGAGGCGGCCATCGTACCGTGGCCCAGGCCGATCACTTCAAGCTGATAATGGTCTTCGGGCAGCAGGAAACGGTTGGCCTCGCAGAACACATCCATGGGGCCGGTCACGTCCAGTGACTGGACGCCGGGGAAGATCAGGATGGCGACGGTTTTGCCCATGAACAACACACCTTCTACTGGAGGAACATAAACCCCTGTGGGAGCTGGCTTGCCTGCGATGGCCTCCCCTCAGTCTAACTGACAGACCGAGTCGTCAGCATCGCAGGCAAGCCGGCTCCCACATTTGACCGCATGTGGCTTGATATCGAGCCACATTGGCCGACATCGCACCCTCGCCGCGATAGCCCCATCGCGGGCACGCGACCAGACTTCACTCATCGGCGCCACCCCCGGCGCTTTGTTGAGGAGAACGACCATGAGCAACTCCATCGCAGGCATCCAGATCCCGGACAGCGCTCTGGCCAAGGCCACCACCGAATACATCCGCGACGTCGAGTCCGACTTGCTTTACCACCACTCGCGCCGGGTGTTTCTGTTCGGTGCGTTGAGCGGTGAGCGCAAGCAACTGGCCTACAACCCGGAACTGCTTTACGTCGGCGCGATGTTCCACGACCTGGGCCTGGTCGAAGGCCATCGCAGTAACAACGAGCGTTTCGAAGTGGACGGCGCCAACGCGGCGGCCGCATTCCTCAAGCCTTACGGGCTGAGCGATGACGATATCGAACAAGTCTGGCTGTCGATTGCCCTGCACACCACGCCGGGTGTACCGCAGCACTTGCGCCCGACCGTGGCGCTGGTGACCGCTGGTGTCGAGATGGATGTGCTGGGCATGGACTACGCCGCCTTTTCCAGCGTGCAGCGCGAGGCCGTGGTGCATGCGCATCCACGCGGCGAAGGGTTCAAGGAATGCATCATCTGCGCGTTTGCCGACGGCTTGCGCCATCGCCCGCAGACCACGTTTGGCAACGTGAAGACCGATGTGTTGGTGGACCAGGAGCCGGGGTTCAAGCCGATGAATTTTGTCGAGGTGATTCGCAAATCGCCATGGGCTGCATAGCTGACTTGAAATGCAATCAAATGTGGGAGCTGGCTTGCCTGCGATAAGGCCATGTCAGTCGACTCATCCTTCGACTGACACACCGCTATCGCAGGCAAGCCAGCTCCCACATTGTTTACGTGTTGCGCCAGTTAGACCGGCGCAGGCGCCCGGCGCTTGTCCGGTTGCTGCCAACCGTCCGCCGCCGCTTCTTCGATGGCTTGTTGGATCGCCTTCTTGCGCATCTCTTCGGCCCGACGGCTGAAGAACCACACCAGGAAGGTCACCAGCGACACCGCCAGCAGAATCAAACTGGCCACGGCGTTGATCTCGGGTTTAACCCCCAGACGTACTGCCGAGAACACTTCCATCGGCAACGTAGTCGAACCCGGCCCCGACACGAAGCTGGCCAGTACCAGGTCGTCCAGCGACAGCGCGAACGACATCATGCCGCCCGCTGCCAGGGACGGCGCGATCATCGGGATGGTGATCAGGAAGAACACCTTCCATGGCCGTGCACCCAAGTCCATCGCCGCTTCTTCGATCGACAGGTCCAGCTCACGCAAGCGCGCCGACACCACGACCGCCACATACGCCGCACAGAACGTGGTGTGGGCGATCCAGATGGTGACGATGCCACGTTCCTGGGGCCAGCCGATCATCTGCGCCATCGCCACGAACAGCAGCAACAGCGACAGACCGGTGATCACTTCGGGCATCACCAATGGCGCAGTCACCAGGCCGCCGAACAGCGTGCGGCCCTTGAAGTGGCTGATACGGGTCAGCACGAACGCCGCCAGCGTACCCAATGCCACCGCCGCAACGGCGGTGTAGCAGGCGATTTCCAGAGAGCGTGCCACCGAGCCCATCAACTGGGTGTTGTCCAGCAAGCCCACGTACCACTTGATCGACCAACCGCCCCACACCGTCACCAGTTTGGATTCGTTGAACGAGTAGATCACCAGGATCAGCATCGGCAGGTAGATAAACAGCAACCCCGCTACCAGCATGAAACTCGAGAAACTGAAGCGCTTCATATCTTGCCCTCCATCTCTTTGGCTTGGCTGCGGTTAAACAGGATGATCGGCACGATCAGGATCGCCAGCATCACCACCGCCAGGGCAGACGCCACCGGCCAGTCACGGTTGTTGAAGAATTCTTGCCACAGCACTTTACCGATCATCAGGGTTTCCGGGCCGCCGAGCAGTTCAGGAATCACGAACTCGCCCACCACCGGGATAAACACCAGCATGCAACCGGCGATGATGCCGTTCTTGGACAGCGGCACGGTGATTTTCCAGAAGCTGTTGAAGGTGCTCGAACCCAGGTCCGATGCGGCTTCCAGCAGGCTCTGGTCGTGTTTAACCAGGTTGGCGTACAGCGGCAGGATCATGAACGGCAGGTACGAATAGACCACGCCGATATACACCGCAATGTTGGTGTTGAGGATCTGCAGCGGCTCGTTGATCAGCCCGATGGACATCAGGAAGCCGTTGAGCAACCCGTTGTTGCTGAGGATGCCCATCCACGCATACACGCGGATCAGGATCGCGGTCCAGGTCGGCATCATGATCAGCAGCACCAGCACGGTCTGCATCTCTTTGCGCGCGCTGGCAATGGCGTAGGCCATCGGGTAGCCGATCAACAGGCACAAGATCGTGCTGAAAAACGCCATCTTCAGCGAGCCGAGGTAGGCGGCGATGTACAGCTCATCGTCGCCGAGCATCGCGTAGTTGCCCAGGTTGAGCACCAATTGCAGCTTTTGCTCAACGAAGGTGTAGATCTCGGTGTAAGGCGGGATCGCCACGTCGGCTTCGGCAAAGCTGATCTTCAGGACGATGAAGAACGGCAGCGCAAAAAACAGGAACAGCCAGAGGAAAGGGATCCCGATGACCACATGCCGGCCACCGGGTGTTATTCGTTGCAGTTGGCGTTTGAACTTCTTCATGTTCATGAGCGAAGTACCACGCCGCTGTCGTCTTCCCACCACACGTACACCTGGTCACCCCAGGTTGGGCGCTGGCCACGGCGTTCGGCGTTGGCCACAAAGGACTGCACCAGCTTGCCGCTTGGCAGTTCCACGTAGAACACCGAATGGCCGCCCAGGTAGGCGATGTCGTGCACCTTGCCGCTGGACCAGTTGTGCTCGCAGGTCGGCATTTCGGTGGTGACCAGCAGCTTTTCCGGGCGGATCGCGTAGGTCACCGACTTGTCTTCCACCGAGGTGGCGATGCCGTAGCCCACGTAGATGTCGCGGTCCAGGTCCGGGCACTTGAGCACCGCGTGGCCTTCGGCGTCGTCCACCACTTGGGTGTCGAAAATGTTCACGTTGCCGATGAACTCGCACACCAGGCGGCTGGTTGGGGTTTCGTAGATGTCGATCGGGCTGCCGATCTGCGCGATCCAACCCAGGTGCATGATCGCGATGCGCTCGGCCATGGTCATGGCCTCTTCCTGGTCGTGGGTCACCATCACGCAAGTCACGCCGACGCGCTCGATGATTTCCACCAGTTCCAGCTGCATCTGCGAACGCAGCTTTTTGTCCAATGCGCCCATCGGCTCATCGAGCAGCAGCAGTTTCGGGCGCTTGGCCAGGGAACGTGCCAACGCCACACGCTGGCGCTGGCCACCGGACAGCTGGTGCGGCTTGCGCTTGGCGTACTGGCTCATCTGCACCAGCTTGAGCATCTCGGCCACGCGGGCGTCGACTTCAGCCTTGGGGATCTTGTCCTGTTGCAGGCCGAAGGCGATGTTCTGCGCCACGCTCATGTGTGGGAACAAGGCGTAGGACTGGAACATCATGTTGATCGGCCGCTCGTAGGGCGGCATGTCGGTGATGTCCACACCGTCGAGGTAGATGCGACCTTCCGTTGGGCGCTCGAAGCCTGCGAGCATGCGCAGCAGGGTGGATTTGCCCGAACCCGAGCCGCCGAGCAAGGCGAAGATCTCGCCTTTTTTGATTTCCAGGGACACATCGTCCACGGCAATCGTCTCGTCGAACTTCTTCGTGACCCGGTCGATTTTGACCAACACCTTTTTTGGTGTCTGGTCGCCCTCGAGGGCTTTCTTATAGGCGCCGGAGGCAACTGCCATTTACGAAACTCCCAACAAAATTTGAGGTTCGCCCAAGACGGGCAAAACCTTGGATAGTTTGAGCTTTACTTGCCCGTCTTGACCTTGGTCCAGCTACGGGTCATTAAACGTTGCACTTTCGGGGGTAGCTCGAAGTTGACGAACGTCCGGTCGAGAACCGCCTGCGGTGGGTAAACCGCTGCGTCAGTGCGTATCGATTGCTCCATCAGTTTGTCCGCGCCTGGGTTAGGGTTGGCGTAACCGACTTGATCACTGACCTGAGCGATCACCTCAGGTTGCAGTAAATAGTTGATGAAGGCGTGGGCCTCTTTGACGTTGGTGGCGTCCTTGGGAATCGCCAGCACGTCAAACCACAAATTGCCGCCTTCTTTGGGAATCGTGTAGGCGATGTTCACGCCTTTGCCAGCCTCGGCCGCACGGGCCTTGGCCTGGAACACATCACCGGAGAAACCGGCTGCCACGCAAATGTTGCCGTTGGCCAGGTCCGAGATGTATTTGGAAGAATGGAAATAGGTCACGTAGGGCCGCACTTTGAGCAGCTTCTCTTCGGCCTTCTTGTAGTCTTCAGGGTTGGTGCTGTTGGGGTTCAGGCCCATGTAGTTGAGCACCGCCGGCAGCATTTCATCGGCCGAGTCCATGAACGAAACGCCACAGGTGGCGAGCTTCTTCATGTTCTCCGGCTCGAACAGCACGGCCCAGGAGTCGATATGGTCGACGCCCAGCACTTCTTTGACTTTATCGACGTTGTAGCCAATGCCGTTGGTACCCCACAGGTACGGCACGGAATACTGGTTACCTGGATCGTTCTTTTCCAGGCGCTTCAGCAGCGCCGGGTCGAGGTTGGCATAGTTTGTCAGCAATGACTTATCGAGCTTCTGGAACGCGCCAGCCTTGATCTGCTTGCCGAGAAAATGGTTGGACGGCACCACCACGTCGTAACCGGTACGACCGGCGAGCAACTTGCCTTCCAGGGTTTCGTTGGAATCAAACACGTCATACACGGGCTTGATGCCTGTCGCCTTTTCAAAGTTGGCCAGGGTGTCCGGGCCAATGTAGTCCGACCAGTTATAAATATGCACCGTCGGTGCGGCCTGCACGCTCACAGCCAGCGTGATACCTGCACCCACCAGCATGGCTTTGCGAAATAAAGAAATTGGCAAGTGGAGGTCCTCTTAAATAGTTGGGCCTTAAAGTTGTTGCCCGGCAACAAAACCGGCGCGCAACTTACCCTCGATAAACCGATCCGGCAAAACTTTCTGTCATTTAATTTTTGTGAACGGGTTTGTGCAGGAGCGGGCAAGCCCGCTCCCACAGGTTTCAACGTTTATTTACCCGATTTGATCTTGGTCCAGCTGCGTGTCATTTCACGCTGGGTTGCAGCCGGCAAGTCAGCAATGGCGTAGAGCTTGGCCTGCACATCGGCTGGCGGGTAGATGCCCGGGTCGCTGGTGATGTCTTTGTCGACCAGTGCGGTAGCCTTCTCGTTACCGTTCGGGAATCGCACGCTGTTGGTGATCGAGGCCATGACTTCCGGCTTGAGCAGGTAGTTCATGAACTTGTAGGCGGCGTCGACGTTTTCGGCATCTTTAGGGATGGCGACCATGTCGAAGAAGCTGCCGGCGCCTTCTTTCGGAATGTCGTAGGCCACTTTGACCTTGCCACCGGCTTCAGCCGCGCGGGACTTGGCCTGCTGGATGTCACCCGAGTAACCCACGGCTACGCAGATGTTGCCGTTGGCCAGGTCCGAGATGTACTTGGACGAGTGGAAGTAGCCGATCGATGGACGCAGCTTGAGGAACAGGTCTTCAGCTTGCTTGAGGTCAGCTTTCTTCTGGGTGTCGGTCGGCAGGCCCAGGTAGTGCAGTGCCACCGGGAGCATTTCGGTTGGCGAATCAAGGAAGCTCACACCACAGCTTTTCAGCTTGGCGATGTTTTCAGGCTTGAGTAGCACGTCCCACGAGTCGATCTTGTCGATACCCAGTGCAGCCTTGACCTTCTCCGGGTTGTAGCCGATGCCGATCGAGCCCCACATGTACGGGAAGGCGTGCTTGTTGTCCGGGTCGCTGATCGACACGGCTTTGAGCAGGGATTTGTTCAGGTTGTCGTAGTTAGGCAGCTTGGACTTGTCCAGCTCCTGATAGACACCGGCCTTGATCTGCTTGGCGAGGAAGTTGTTCGACGGCACGACGATGTCGTAACCGGACTTGCCTGCCAGCAACTTGGCTTCGAGGGTCTCGTTGCTGTCAAAAACGTCGTACACCACCTTGATGCCCGACTCTTTTTCAAAGTTGGCGATGGTGTCCGGTGCAATGTAGTCGGACCAGTTGTACACGTGCAGGACTTTATCGTCTGCCTGGGCCGCGCCCGCCATTGCGCCCAACAGGGACAAGGCGAGGAGGGTCTTGCCAGCGTTCTTCAAACCTAATGCCTTCATTTGGTGATGCTCCAATTTTTCTTTTTTGGGCCACGTTCTTACAGTGTTAAGCGGCCCGTCTAAAGGGCAACAAAACAGGGCGACAGTCTGGCAAGTTCCGAGGCCGGCTTTCAACCAAAGCCTCATTTATAGCTGCTCAGAATGCAGCGCCCGAAAGCCGCTGCGTTCTGAGCCTAGCACTTAGCCCTGCAATGCCGCCAAAGTCAGGTCCAGGCAGTGGCGAGCCTTGGTCACCAGCTCGTCGATTTCCGCGTTGCTGATCACCAGCGGCGGCGAAATGATCATGGTGTCGCCCACGGCGCGCATGATCAGGCCATTCTCGAAGCAGAACGTGCGGCAGATCATGCCCACACCACGGCCTTCGTAACGTTTGCGCGTGGCCTTGTCCTGCACCAGCTCAATCGCCCCGAGCATGCCCACACCGCGCACTTCACCCACCAGCGGGTGATCAGCCAGTTCCCTCAGACGTTTCTGCAAATACGGTGCCGCTTCTTCGTGCACCCGCTTAATGATTTTTTCATCACGCATGATGCGGATGTTTTCCAGGGCCACGGCGGCGGCCACCGGGTGACCGGAATAGGTGAAGCCGTGGTTGAAATCGCCGCCTTCATTGAGCACGGCAACCACGTCGTCATGCACGATCAAGCCGCCCATGGGGATGTAACCCGAGGTCAGGCCTTTGGCGATGGTCATCATGTGGGGCTTGAGGTCGTAGAAATCACTGCCAAACCACTCACCGGTGCGGCCAAAACCGCAGATCACTTCGTCGGCGACGAACAGGATGTCGTACTTGGCGAGGATTTCCTTGATGCGCGGCCAGTAGGTCTCAGGCGGCACGATCACGCCACCGGCACCCTGGATCGGCTCGGCAATAAAGGCACCGACGTTGTCCACGCCCAGTTCCAGAATCCTTTCTTCCAACTGATTGGCAGCCCAGATCCCGAACTCTTCCGGGCTCATGTCGCCGCCTTCGCCATACCAATACGGCTGGGCGATGTGGGTGATGCCCGGAATCGGCAGGTCGCCCTGTTCATGCATATAGGTCATGCCGCCCAGGCTCGCGCCGGCCACGGTGGAACCGTGGTAGCCATTCTTGCGGCTGATGATGGTTTTCTTGTTCGGCTGGCCCTTGACCGCCCAGTAGTGGCGGACCATGCGCAGCATGGTGTCGTTGCCTTCGGAGCCGGAACCGGTAAAGAACACGTGGTTCATGCCGGCAGGCGCGACATCGGCAATGACTTTGGCCAACTCCAGCACCGGCGGGTGCGCGGTCTGGAAGAACAGGTTGTAGTACGGCAGTTCTTTCATCTGCTTGGCGGCGGCGTCAGCCAGTTCATCGCGACCGTAACCGATCGCCACGCACCACAGGCCGGCCATGCCGTCGAGGATCTTGTTGCCTTCGCTGTCCCACAGGTAAACGCCGTGGGCTTTGGTGATGATCCGTGGGCCTTTCTCTTTCAATTGCTTGAAGTCGCTGAACGGCGCCAGGTGGTGATCATTGCTCAAGGCTTGCCATTCACGGGTTTGCGGGTTGTTGCTGGACATACCGGTCTCCTAGACTTTTTCGGTGAAGGGCGCGCGGGTTGCCCCGCGCGCCCGGCGCATCAGACGGCGAAGAGCAGGAATTCCCGCTCCCACGAACTGATCACGCGCTTGAAGTTTTCATGCTCGGCCCGCTTGACCGCGACGTAGCCTGTGATGAATTTCTGCCCCAGGTACTTCTCGATGGTCTTGCTGTTTTCCATGCGCTCCAGGGCGTCTTCGATGGTCAACGGCAGGCGCAGGTTGCGGCGCTCGTAACCACGACCCACTACAGGTGCGCTGGGGTTATGGCCTTCGACCATGCCGATGTAGCCACACAGCAAGCTGGCGGCAATCGCCAGGTACGGGTTGGCATCGGCGCCTGGCAGGCGGTTTTCGACACGGCGGTTCTGCGGGCCGGCATCCGGTACACGCAGGCCCACGGTGCGGTTCTCTTCACCCCACTCCACGTTAACCGGCGCCGAGGTGTCGGGCAGGAAGCGGCGGAACGAGTTCACGTTGGGGGCAAACAGCGGCAGCAATTCAGGGATGAATTTCTGCAGGCCGCCAATGTGGTTCAGGAACAGCTGGCTCATGGTCCCGTCTTCATTAGAGAAGACGTTCTTGCCGGTGGCGATGTCGATGATGCTCTGGTGCAGGTGCATCGCGCTGCCCGGCTCGCCGGTCATCGGCTTGGCCATAAAGGTGGCGGCCACGTTGTGCTTGAGCGCGGCTTCACGCATGGTGCGCTTGAACACCAGAATCTGGTCGGCCAGGGACAAAGCATCGCCGTGACGGAAGTTGATTTCCATCTGCGCCGTGCCGTCCTCGTGAATCAGCGTGTCGAGGTCCAGCTCCTGCAGTTCGCACCAGTCGTAGACGTCTTCGAACAACGGGTCGAATTCGTTGGCGGCTTCTATAGAGAAGGATTGACGGCCCGTCTCCGGGCGACCGGAACGGCCAATCGGCGGTTGCAACGGGAAGTCCGGGTCTTCGCAGCGCTTGGTCAGGTAGAACTCCATCTCCGGCGCCACGATCGGCTGCCAGCCCCGGTCGGAATAGAGCTTGAGTACCTTCTTGAGCACGTTGCGCGGCGACAGCTCGATGGGGTTGCCTTGTTTGTCGTAGGTGTCGTGGATCACCTGGGCGGTGGGCTCGATGGCCCAAGGCACCAGGAATACCGCGTTCTGGTCGGGGCGGCAGATCATGTCGATGTCGGCCGGGTCGAGCAATTCGTAATAGATGTCGTCTTCGACATAGTCGCCGGTCACGGTCTGCAACAGAACGCTCTCGGGCAGGCGCATGCCTTTTTCGGCGATGAACTTGTTGGTCGGCGAGATCTTGCCCCGGGTGATGCCCGTGAGGTCGCCAATCATGCATTCGACTTCTGTGATCTTGTGGTCTTTCAACCAATCGGTGAGCTGGTCGAGGTTGTTACTCATAAATGCCTCTGGGCTGTGTTTCCTGACATCCATTAAAGGTCAGGCGTTGGTTGACGCAGCATCCGCGTCGCGTTGCATCGCCCGCTTTCGACAAGCCGAGCCAAAGGCCTGGAAGATCGCGAGGTAGTGCGGGTTAGAGCTTACCTGCCATTCGGGGTGCCATTGCACTCCTAAAGCAAAAGCCTTGCCCGACGTGTAAGAAAAAGCTTCGATCAACCCATCGGGTGCGGTCGCTTCGACCTGCATACCCGGCGCCAGGCGATCAACGCCCTGGCTATGAATCGAGTTGACCTGGATCGTCGGCGGCAAACCCAGGCCTGCCAATACCCCATTGGGGGTAATCGCCACGGCGTGCGCCGGGCCGTACTGGACTTCCAGCGGCTGGGTCTCGTCTTCGCGGTGATCCATCATGCCCGGTACTTCATGAACCTTCTGGTGCAGGCTGCCGCCGAACGCCACGTTCATTTCCTGAAAGCCACGGCAGATGCCCAGCACCGGCACGCCGGCCGCAATCGCGGCGCGCAGCAACGGCAGGGTGGTCTGGTCGCGTGCAGAATCATGAGCAGTCCCGGGCGCGCTGGCCGGACCATCGTAGTGAAAGGGTTCGATATTGGACGGGGAGCCGGTAAAGAGAATGCCATCCAGGCCGTCAAGAATATTGGCCGGGTCGAGCAGATCACCCAAGGATGGAATGATCAATGGCAAGCCCTTGGCAGCGACTGCGACTGCACGGACGTATTTGTCGCCACTGATGTGATAAGCATGCAAACCGACCTGTTTGGAGCAGGCGGTGACGCCGATTAACGGCAGGCGAGACATGAAGCACCCCGGTATTATTGCTGTTATGGGTTTGAATCGAGCTTAGCCTTGTTCATTTTTTTACACAACACCCCCGTAAAAAATACAACACGGCCCGCTTTAGCCTGCTAGTCCCAAGCCCTTCAAACCCAAAAAACCGCCCCAAAAAGCCCCAAAAAAGGCCTCAAGGCGCTTTTTTAGGGCAAAAAAGGCCTCGCTTGACTTCGGCATGCCGTTCGGGTTGACTGAAACCAGAAAAGATCAATGATTGATATTTTTAACAACAAAGGTGTTGCATCATGTCGGTACCCCCGCGTGCCGTTCAGCTTAACGAAGCGAACGCGTTCCTTAAGGATCATCCTGAGGTTCTGTACGTAGACCTTCTAATTGCGGATATGAATGGTGTGGTGCGCGGTAAGCGCATCGAACGCACCAGCCTCCACAAGGTTTACGAGAAGGGCATTAACCTGCCTGCCTCTTTATTTGCCCTGGATATCAACGGCTCGACGGTGGAAAGCACCGGCCTGGGTCTGGACATCGGTGATGCTGACCGAATCTGTTATCCAATCCCCGACACCCTGTGCAATGAACCCTGGCAAAAGCGCCCAACCGCGCAACTGCTGATGACCATGCACGAACTTGAAGGTGAACCTTTCTTCGCCGATCCTCGCGAAGTGCTCCGCCAAGTTGTAAGCAAATTTGACGACCTCGGTCTGACCATCTGCGCCGCCTTCGAGCTTGAGTTCTACCTGATCGACCAGGAGAACGTGAACGGCCGCCCACAACCGCCCCGCTCGCCGATCTCCGGCAAACGCCCGCACTCGACACAGGTGTACCTGATCGACGACCTCGACGAATACGTCGACTGCCTCCAGGACATTCTGGAAGGTGCCAAAGAGCAAGGCATCCCGGCTGACGCCATCGTCAAGGAAAGTGCCCCGGCGCAGTTCGAAGTGAACCTGCACCACGTCGCCGACCCGATCAAGGCCTGCGACTACGCGGTACTGCTCAAGCGCCTGATCAAGAACATCGCCTACGACCATGAGATGGACACCACCTTCATGGCCAAGCCTTACCCAGGCCAGGCAGGCAACGGTTTGCACGTACACATCTCCATTTTGGACAAGGACGGCAAGAATATTTTTGCCAGCGAGGATCCCGAGCAGAACGCCGCATTGCGTCACGCGATCGGCGGTGTGCTCGAGACCCTGCCCGCCCAAATGGCGTTCCTGTGCCCCAACGTCAACTCCTACCGTCGTTTCGGCGCACAGTTCTACGTGCCGAACTCGCCGTGCTGGGGCCTGGATAACCGCACTGTGGCCATTCGCGTACCCACCGGCTCGTCCGATGCCGTGCGTATCGAACACCGCGTGGCCGGTGCCGACGCCAACCCGTACCTGCTGATGGCTTCGGTCTTGGCGGGCGTGCACCACGGTCTTACCAACAAGATCGAGCCTGGCGCTCCAGTGGAAGGCAACAGCTACGAGCAGAACGAACAGAGCCTGCCGAACAACCTGCGCGATGCATTGCGTGAGTTGGACGACAGCGAGGTGATGGCCAAGTACATCGATCCTAAATACATCGATATCTTCGTCGCCTGTAAGGAAAGTGAGCTGGAAGAGTTTGAACACTCCATCTCCGACCTTGAGTACAACTGGTATCTGCATACGGTGTAAGCCGTTGCTGCTTTAAAAAATGCCGCAGGCTTTATGGCCTGCGGCATTTTTTTGAGTTTATTCCGGTAGACCGCGTTGTATTCATCGCAGGCAAGCCAGCTCCCACACTTGAATGCGTTCACAGATCAAAGTGTGGGAGCTGGCTTGCCTGCGATGAGGCCCTGGCAGACAACACACCCTCCTGCTCATACAATGCGCTCTGC